>CALENB010000101.1 GCA_937910235.1 uncultured Myxococcales bacterium
CCAGCCGCCCGGCCGCACGAGCTGATAGAGGCGGCCGGTGAGCTTCGCCGCGAAGCGGTCGTCGAGGTAGTCGAACAGCCCCGTTGAGAACACCGCGTCCATCGGACCCAGGTCCGCGAGCACGGTCTCCTGCTGTGCGAGGCGGCGAATAGTGTCGTGCAGAAAGATGATGCGGACACGACCGGGCCACTTGCGATCCACCAGCTGCGTCAGCCGACCGTGGGCGAAGGCGAGCGCGCCGGGATCTTGGTCGAAGAGGATGATCTCGACGGCTGGCGGCAGCTCCGTGGCTTCGTCCAGCAGCTCATAGGTCGCCTCGGCCGGACCAGAAGCCACCGAGAGGATCCGCACCGGGATGACCTTGTCCGCGCTGCCGGCGTCGGCCCCCCACAGCTTCGAGGCGGCGATCTTGCTGGCGAAGAGGTCGCGCAACATGTCCTTGATCAGCTGCTTGCGCGTGCGGACCGCCTGCGGTGAGGGGGCGTGCAGGCTGGCCCAGCTCATGGCTTTCGCAAAGAGCGTGGGTCCTTCGAACTCGCAGCGATACATGTGGTTCATCACACGATAGTCGCCCGCGTACCCCAGCGGTTTCTGCCAAGCGCGGTCGAGCCACGGCGCCGCCAGGAAGTGGGCCTGCACCATGCGCTGCGACAGCGGCACGAGGGCTTTGCTCTCCTCAATCGGCAGATGACGGACCAACTCGAACAGGTTACCGACGCGGCGATCGAACTCAGGCAGCAGGTCGCGGGTAGCCAAGCTGATCAGCGCCGCGCGGGCAGGTGTCGCTTCTTCGCCATGGAGGACCGACCACGGCAGCGTGCGCTCGAGCTCATCGAGGCGGTCGCGTGTCTCGTCGAGGTAGAGCCGCAGGTCGAGCAATTCGGCCTTAAAGCTGGCGTGGGGACCCACAGCCGCCCACGGCGATCCGATGCTGCTGAGCGGCGCTGCGTGCGCCTGATCCCACCGACCGATATCGCGGACGGTGGTCAGCGCGTCGATGTCGATCATGCTGTTGGTGAGGGAGAGCCCGAGGCGGCGGCCCGCGTCTGAGGGTCTGGAGACGGCGACAAAAACGTCGCCCGCATAAAAATGCTCGCCATCCACGTACAGCTCAACGCCGGCGATGGTGGCGCCGTCGTGCATGCCGCCGGTGTCGGCGGGCACCTCGACACCGATTCCGCTCTGGGAGATGTCGAGGAGCTCGGCCTGCACGCCGCCGTCGCCCAGGCGAATGGTGAGCGCGAGCGGCCGGAGATCATCGGCCGTGAGGCGCTGTGGTCTGAAGAACACGGCGCGACCGCTGCCGCCATCGAGGCGCACGAAGTCGTGATGTTCGTTGTGCGCCTGTCGTCGGGAAGCCGGCGTCTCTTGCAGGTCAACAGGCTCAGCGTCTCGGAGTAGACCGTCTTGCGGCAGCGTCGTGTCCATGCAGGCTCCCCGGTGCACCACTGACGAGTGCAGCCATGTCGACAAGTAGCCTGGGATCGCGGCGGCGTCCAGTAATACACCTGATTTCTGCCGTCGGCGATCTAATATGGACCACATGACGCATGAATGACCCGCACTGGAGCCCAAACGCCACAGTGAACACCCTACTGCGCCGCGGTCTCGCTGCGGCAGCGGCGCGCCTTTCGGCCCCGCCCGTGGGTGGCTATGCTGCGGCCCGCCAACCATCCTGGCGTCGCCAGCTGCGGGCCATCGCGCCGCCACAGGGAGCTTTCATGTCTACCCCCTCACAGGCCCCATCCGCGCCGCAGCCACCCCAGCATCATCGCGACCACCCCGATTGTCCGGCGACGCCGCTGCAGCTACCGACCGGGACTACGCTGCGAACCAAAGGCTGGCTCCAGGAGGCGCCGCTGCGATGCCTCATCAACAACTTACAGCCCGACATGGCGGAGGATTGGCAAGACCTCGTCGTCTACGGCGGCATCGGTCGCGCCGCGCGGTCCTGGCCAGATTTCCATCGCATCGTCGCCGCGCTGGAGCGCCTGGAAGATGACGAGACGCTGTTGGTCCAGTCCGGCCGCGCACAAGGCGTGATTCGCACCCACGCCGACGCGCCCCGCGTGCTGATCGCGAACTCCAACCTGGTCCCGAAATGGGCGACCTGGAAGCATTTTCGGGAGTTGGAGGCGAAGGGGCTGATCATGTTTGGCCAGATGACGGCAGGATCGTGGATCTACATCGGCACCCAAGGCATCGTTCAGGGCACCTATGAGACGTTTGCCGCGGCTGGCCGCGTCCATTATGGCGACGCACCCGGCTTCGACCCCAAGCTGCCCCTGCGTGGCAAGCTCGTCGTCACGGCGGGGCTCGGTGGGATGGGCGGCGCGCAGCCTCTGGCCGCCGTGTTGGCGGGCGCCGCGTTTCTGGCCGCAGAGGTTGATCCGGTGCGCTTGCAGCGCCGCTTGGCCACGCAGTACCTCGATGAGGTCGCAGACAGCATCGACGGCGCGATCGATCTGGCCTTGGCGTACAAGGCCGCCGGCGCTGGCAAGAGCGTCGGCGTGTGCTGCACCGCCATCGATCTGCTGCGGCGCATGGCTGAGCGTGGCCTCGACCCCGATCTGCTGACCGATCAGACCTCAGCGCACGACCCCATGGTCGGCTATCACCCGCAGGGCCTCAGCTTGGCGGAGGCTGAGGCGCTGCGCACGAGCAGCCCCACGGGCTTCGTCACCCGCGTCCGCAACGACATTGTGCGGCACGTGCGGCTCATGGCCGAGGCGGTCAAGCGCGGCGTGCACGTCGTCGACTACGGCAACAACCTGCGCGGGGAGGCGGTGCTCGGCGGGCTGAGTGAAGACGTCGCGTTCTCCTTCCCTGGATTTGTGCCGGCGTACATCCGACCGCGATTTTGCCGCGGCGAGGGGCCCTTTCGCTGGGTGGCCCTGAGCGGCGATCCAGAGGACATCTTCGCCACCGATCGCGCCATCGCCGCGCTGTTTCCCGACAACGCTGGCGTGCAGCAATGGCTGAGCGAAGGCGCGCCGCGCATCGCGTTCCAGGGGCTGCCGGCGCGGATCTGCTGGTTGGGGCTCGGCGAGCGCGCAAAAGCGGGGCTAAAGTTCAACGAGATGGTGGCCTCCGGCGAGCTCAAGGCGCCGATCGCCATCGGTCGGGATCACCTCGACACAGGCAGCGTGGCGTCGCCCAACCGTGAGACCGAGGCGATGAAAGACGGCTCCGATGCCATCAGTGATTGGGTGTTTCTCAACGCCTTGGCAAACGCCGCGAGCGGGGCGACGTGGGTGAGCGTGCACCACGGCGGCGGCGTCGGCATGGGCTATTCGCAGCATTCAGGCGTGGTGATCGTGGCAGACGGCACCGAAGCCGCGGCCAAGCGACTGCAGCGTGTGCTGACCAACGATCCGACCGTGGGGGTGATCCGGCACGCCGACGCCGGCTATGAGCTGGCGCAGCAGACCGCGGCAGAGCGCGGTGTGGACTTGGCGCGATGATCCAAGCGCAACCCGAACGCCTCCGGCTCACCGGCGTCGGCTGGCTGCTGACGGGCGACGGTCCTGAACGGGGACCTGTGCGCGACTGGCACGCGCTCGGGCTGCGTGGCCCCTGCGAGCTGCTGCTGGGACGCTCGCCGCGACCGCCTGCGGGCGTCCAAGCGCCGTGGATCCTCGCGGGTATCGCAGATCCGGGCGGTTTCTCGGCGACCCCAACCCAGCGCACCGTAGATCTAGGCGGTCTGGGCCTCACGCCAGCGTGGGTCGACGCTCACACGCACGCTGTGTTCGCTGGCGACCGCGCCGCAGAGTTCAACCAGCGGCTCGCCGGTCGCAGCTACGCCGAGATCGCCGCGGAGGGCGGCGGCATCCTGCGCACAATGCAGGCGACACGCGCCGCGTCCGTGCACGAGCTCGTGGCAGCGGCCACCCCGCGGCTGCGCGAGATGATGGATTGGGGTTGTCGGGTCGTCGAGATCAAGACCGGCTATGGCCTCGACGGCGCCAGCGAGGTGCGGCTGCTGCGCGCCATCGGGCGGCTCGCGCAGCAGTTCGCCGGCGCGCTGCAGATCATCGCGACGGCGATGCCCGCCCACGCCGTGCCGCCTGAGTTCAAGGCCGATCCCGACCGGTATGTGTCGGTGGTCTGCGAAGAGATCTTGCCGGCGATGGCCGCTGAGGGCGTGCCTTGCCCCTTCGTCGACGTGTTTGTGGAGGGCGGCTACTTCAACGTCGCGCAGGCCGATCGCATCGCCGACGCCGGCGCGGCGCTGGGCATGGCGCTCAAAGCCCACGTCGACGAGTTCGCCGACATCGGCGGCGTTCGCTGGGCCGTGGCGCGCGGTGCGACCAGCGTGGAGCACCTGCTGGTGAGCGGACCGGCCGCCATCGCCGCGCTCGCTGCCAGCGACACTGTGGCGGTGTGCCTGCCGCTAACGAGCGTGTTTCTGCGCGAAGGCTACGCACCTATGCGGGCCATGGTGGACGCAGGCTGTCGCGTCGCGGTGGCCACCGACTGCAACCCTGGCTCGGCGATGAGCACCAACCTGCACCTCGCCATGCAGCTGGCCGTGCTCGGCGGTCACCTCACCCCGCAGGAGGCCATGCGAGGCGTCACGCGCGGCGGCGCGGCGGCGCTGGGTGGCGACGCGGGGCCACTGGCCTGGGATGGGCGGCTGCGGATCGGCGGCGCCTTTCGCGCGACGGCGCTGGCCATCGATGGGCCAGACCGGCTGTTTTACGAGCTAGGCGCGCCGCCGCGGGCGCGGCCATTGCCCCATTTCGGCTAACCCACGCGCGCGCTCAACGGATCCCGATCTGAGCGAACGGCGTCGGACTCCTGAACTTCGCGAAAAAATCGTTGCCCTTGTCGTCGACGACCACAAACGCCGGAAAGTCCTCCACCTCAATACGCCAGACGGCCTCCATGCCGAGCTCCTCGTAGTCGAGCACCTCCACCTTCTTGATGAAGTCCTGACCCAACCGCGCCGCCGGGCCACCGATCGAGCCGAGGTAGAAGCCGCCGTTGGCCTTGCAAGACGCAGTCACGCTGGCGTCGCGGTTGCCCTTCGCGAGCATCACCAGCGAGGCGCCGCGCGCTTGGAAGGGCGGCACATAGGAGTCCATGCGCTGCGCCGTCGTCGGCCCGAATGAGCCGGACGCATGGCCCGCTGGCGTCTTCGCCGGGCCGGCGTAATAGACGGGGTGATCCTTCAGGTAGTCCGGTAGATCCGCCGTCGCCTCGAGCACGGTCAACAGTTTGGCGTGGGCGATGTCGCGCGCGACCACCATCGTCCCCGACAACAGCAACGCGTCGCCGACGGCGCGCTGGGTGAGCTGCGCGCGAATGTCGTCCATGGACTGATTCAAATCGATGCGCGTCGGCTCCTGGGAGAGCCCATCGACCACCTTGGGCAGCAGGCGCGCGGGGTTCGTCTCAAGCTGCTCCAACCACACCCCATCCTTGTCGATACGACCGAGGATGTTGCGATCGGCCGAGCAGCTCACGCCCATGCCCACCGGGCACGAAGCGCCGTGGCGCGGCAGCCGCAGCACACGCACGTCGTGGCAAAAGTACTTGCCGCCAAACTGCGCGCCGATGCCGGCTTTCTGGGTCATCTCGAAGACCTGGGCCTCCAGCTCGCGGTCGCGAAAAGCCCGGCCGAAGGCGTCGCCCGTGGTCGGAAGATCGTCGTAGTAGCCGGTGCTCAGCAGCTTGGCGGCCTTCATCGTCATCTCACCGCTGAGCCCGCCGATCACGATCGCGAGGTGGTAGGGCGGACAGGCGGCGGTGCCGATGCCGTGGATCGCCTGCCACAGAAACTCCTTCATGCGATCGGGGCGCAGCAACGCTTTGGTCTCCTGAAAGAGCTTGAACTTGTTGGCGCTACCGCCGCCCTTGGCGACAAACAGGAAATCGTAGCGCGCACCTTTTTGGGCGTAGAGGTCGATCTGCGCCGGCAGGTTGGTGCCGGTGTTTGTCTCCTCATACATGCTCAGCGGCGCCACTTGGCTGTAGCGCAAGTTGCTCTGCTGATAGCGCTCGTAGACGCCCTTCGACAGCGCCTCGGCGTCATCGCCGTCCACCAGCACGTGATCACCGCGCGTCGCCATGATGGCGGCGGTGCCGGTGTCTTGGCAGGACGGAAACACCCGATCGGCGGCGATGACGGCGTTCAGCATGAGCTCGTTGGCTACAAATCGATCGTTATCGGTGGCCTCGGGGTCGCGCAGGATCCCGGCGAGCTGCTCAAGGTGGCGGGTCCGCAGCAGGAAGCTGACGTCGCCCAGGGCCTCGAAGGCGAGCCGCTCAATGGCGGCGGGATCGACCTTGATGAACGTCTCGTCGCCGAGCTGTACGACCTGCACGCCATCGGAGCCGAGGTGCCGCATGGCGACGTCGTCGTGGTGACCGGATTGAAAGAGCGGGGCGTAGTGAAACGGCTTGGATGCAGGCATGGCGGGGCTCCTCTGGTGGGGGGCGAGAGGTTAGTCGCTCGTCGGCGCCCCGGCTAGATCGGCGCCAGATCGGCGCTAAAGTGCCGAAGGGCAGCGGGTGCGCGGGTGATCTGGTAGCCCGGCAACGTGCTCGCCCGGGTCACGACGCGCTCGGCGACCTCGATGACATAGTCGACGTGCGCTTGGGTATAGACCCGCCGCGGCATCGCCAAGCGCACGAGCTCGCGCGGGCTTCCGGGGAACATCAACGAGCCCAGCTCCACGGCGCGCACGCCCCCCTCGAGGTACAGGGCGTTGATCAGGCTGATGCCCGGAAAGGTGTCGGCGGCGAGGTGCGGCAGCAGCAGGTGGGCGTCGATGTAGACCGCGTGGCCACCGGGCGGCATCACGACCGGTACACCGACGGCCTGCAGCCGCTCTGCGAAGTAGGCGATGGTGCGGGTGCGATAGTGCAAATAGTCCTCGTCGAGCGCCTCGAGCAGCCCGACCGCGAGCGCCTCCAGGTCGCGACCGGCGAGGCCGCCATAGGTGGGGAAGCCTTCCGTCAAGATCAGCTCGTTTTTCATCTGCTGGTGCCAGTCGGGATCTTTCACCGCGAGCAGGCCGCCGATGTTGACGATGCCGTCCTTCTTGGCGCTCATGGTGAAGCCGTCGGCGTAGCTGAACATCTCGCGCACGATCGACTCAAGGTCGCGGTCGCCGTAGCCGGGATCGCGCTGCTTGATGAACCAAGCGTTCTCTGCGAAGCGGGCCGCGTCGAGAAAAAACGGCACGTTTGCGGCGTCGCAGCGCTCCCGGACCGCGCGCAGGTTGGTCATGCTGACGGGCTGACCACCGACGGCGTTGTTGGTCACCGTGACCATCACCATCGCCACAAGCGGCACCGCCCGGGCGGCGTCTTCGGCCAAAGCGGCGTCGAGCGCGTCGAGGTCCATGTCCCCCGCGAAGTCACCGCCGCTGCCCACCGGCAAGTCGATAGCGACGGCGCCGACGGCCTCAAAGTTCGCGCGCGTCGTGTCGAAGTGCGTGTTGTTGAGGATGATCTGACCCGGCTTGATCACCGTGCGCGACAGGATGCGCTCTGCGGCGCGGCCCTGATGGCAGGGAAAGACGTTGGTGAAGCCCGTGAGGCGCTCGACCACGGTCTGCAGCGCGAAGTACGAGTTGGAGCCGGCGTAGCTCTCATCGCCCCGCATCAGCGCCGCCCACTGCGCGCTGCTCATGGCGCCGGTGCCGGAGTCGGTCAACAGATCGATGGTCACCGCGGCGGCGGGCAGCTTGAACAGGTTGTACGCCGCGGTCTTCAGCGCGACTTCCCGCTCGGGGCGGGTCAGGATCGGGATCGCCTCAACCGACTTGATGCGAAACGGCTCAATGATCGTCTTGAAGTCCCAAGTCATGCTCCTCCCGCGGCGGCCTGACATCGGCCGATCTTGGCGAGAAGATAGTTTTGCGGCGCACGATTTCTGAAAACTCTCGCCAAGACCGCAAAAAACCGCAAAACCGACGTCATTGGACGCTACCAGACCGGCGCTTTGGACCACGCCTCGGGCCACGGCTCGCCGCGATTTCCGGGGATATCCGCGCCGCTGGCGCCCGTGACGAAGTTGGCGGCGTCGGCGAACGCGCGCTCGGTGGAGGTGCGCTCACCGCGCTGCCTGAGCCCGGCGAGCTGACCACCGACGCGGACCCGCACCACCTCATGCGGCGCGGCGCGCAGGTCGACCAGGGCGCCCTTGCGCTTGGCGTTCATCAGCTGCTCTTCGTTGCCGATGGGGTCGGCGACGGTCTTGGCCTTCAGCGTCCAGATCAACAGGCTCGTCGGCGCCTCGTTGGGGTACGTCGTGGCGAGCAGGTCGGCGTGATCATAGAACTGCTTGCCGATGTCGTTCTGATTGACTGGGCCCGCCATCAGGCAGATGCCGGCCAGCAGATCGCAAGCGTCGGGGACGTCCACGACGCCCATAAACTCGGCGTACAGCGCGCCGCGGGCCGCCGCAGCACCACAGGCTTGCAGCGCCAACTCCCAGTCCAGCCCAGCCCGCGACAAGGCGCGCCGGGACACGCCGGTGATGTAGACCCGCTGGCCCACCAACGCGAACGCCTTGCGGCTCTTCTCGGCGTTTCTCGTAAAGATCCGCCCCGCCGGCAGGTCGATCCACTTTGGCATGAACTTGATGACCTGATCCGTCACCGCGCTCAGCATGGCGCTCAGCTGCTGCAGTCGCTCGTTGCCACCCGCCGACAGGACGTCGATGCGATCGAGCAGCAGCACCTCCTTGGCGACCTCACGGGAGAGCCCGGTCCAATGGGCGAAGGCGTTGTAGGCGGCGCGACCGGCCTGCACCGTCAGCTCGTCGGGTACATCCATGCCCTGCGATTGCTGGTAGGGCTCGGGCGCTTTCGGCTCGGCGTTGACCCCAGGCAGCACCCGCTCCGAGCGAAACGCGATCAGGTTGGCGGCGATCTTTCGCGCGCTGTCGGCCGGAAAATCCAGGCGCTGCGCGGCGGCGACCTGGCCCACCTGGGCGACGAGGCTGATGCGCCAACCGAGGGCTTTGTCCTCCAGCCGCAGGCCGCACAGCTCCTCCAAGCCCCGGATCATGGGCCGATTGCCCGCCCGCGGCGCACCACAGAAGGGCGCCATAAAGATCTGCGCGCGGCGCCGCCCGTTCGAGGCCAACACGGCGGCGCGCTCCATGGCGTCCGCCAAGATGCCGAGGTGCAGGTTGCGCAGGTAGCCGATGGTCGGGATGTCGTCGACGTGGCGCGTGCGTTTGTTCCACAGCCGCCACGGCACGGTGAGCAAGCTCGCCACGGGTTTGTGGCCAACCAGCGTGAGCAGCGCGGTGAAGGGGGTGCGGTAGGGGCGGGTCATCACCACGTGGGTCATCTGCGCGTCATCGAGGACCTCGGCTTCCCGCTGGTCGAGGCCGCGCAGCAGGTGCGCGATGCGGCGGCTGTCTTCCGGGCCGAAGGTGACCTGCTTCTGGCCACGAAAGTTGGTGGACTGCCGCGCCGACAGCACGCCGAGGCTCGCCTCTTCAAACAGCTCGCGCTCCAAGATCGGCGCGGCCGGCTCAAACGCGGTGGGTCGATCGAGCGCCAGCAGCTGCAGCGCGGCGGCGGCCTCGGGCTGGGTCAGCGGGACCCGGGTGCGATAGCCCACGGGCGACCCGGACTGTAGTGAAGTGGGGAGGTGATAGCGGTTGCGCTTCTCGCCCTCGGGCGCGAAGTCAGCGTCGCGGCGCCGTTGCAGCGACGGCGCTGGCGGCTCGATCGTGACCACCTCCAGGTGCTTCGGCGCGGCCTCTGGTGCGTACGGACGAGGGGTTTTGATGACCATGAAGCTGCTCCGGCGAACGACGGCTAGGGTGGCTACGTCATCGCGTGAAGCGACGGATAAGGCCCTAGATCGTGGGATGTGGCGGATCGCATAGCACAGGCGGTGGTGGTGCGGTCAAGCGGCTCCAAATCCGATACTGTGGTGCGGACTTGGAGGTCGTTCATGGTCGCAACCCATCTAGCCCCGCACGAAAATCGCCCTGCCGCGGTTCAGTCGCGTAGACCGGCCGCCCGGGTCTGCGGCGTCAACCTCGCCGCGGTCGCGATGTTATCGCTAAATCTACTGGTTTTATCGGCCTCGTCGGCCGGCTGCAGCGAGCCCGTGGACGACGGTGTTGGCGCCTTCGACGTCTCAACGACTGGCGGCTGCGTCGGCGCCTTCTGCCTCGATGACGTTCAGGCCGGCGACGCCACCCGCTCGGGCGACACGGCGGGCGCGCTGCCGACCGCGCGCTGCCCAGGCACACCGGTCTGCGCGGTGCGTTTTGGCCTCACCGACGACGACAACCCCTGGTTTCGTGGGCCGCTAGCGGCGGTGGGAGGGTCGCCGGAAGACGTGATCTTGACCAATGGGCTGGCGCGCTACGTCATCCGCGGCGCGGCGAAAGGCGCGGCGATGTACGGCACCACGGGTGGCAACCTCGTCGACGTCGGCCGCATCGCCTACCAGTCCTTCACCGGAGCGCCCATCGCGCCGGTCGATCCGCTGCGCGAGATCGTCCTGACGGTGGGTATGCACCTGGTGCGGGCCGACAAGATCGAGATCGTCGACGATGGCAGCAAGGGCGAGGCGCGGGTGCGGGTCAGCGGGCCGCTCGTCGCCTTTCCGACGCTCGAGGAGGCGCTCAGCCTGCCCTTGCCGAAGCTGAAGGTGACTCACGAATACGTGCTCCGGGCCGGCACCACCGCGCTCGAGGTGCGCACGACGCTGGTGCCCGACGGCGTCGAGACCGAGACGGCCCTGATCGCGGACATCATGTTCTGGGGCGGCGAGGTCGGGCTGTATCTGCCGGGCTTCGGCGACCAAGCGCTGCCGACGACGAGCCAGAGCGACACCATCGGGTTCACGCCGCGACGGACGGCGCTTGTGCAGAACAATACGGTGTTTTCGTGTGCGATCAGCGCGAAGAAGAAGATGTCGACCATCGACGCGGGCGCGATCAAGGCGTTTTTGCACGGCAACGTCGTCGTAACGGCGGCGGGGCTGACGATCACGCGCTACCTGGCCTGTGGCGGCCGGGACGGCAGGGATCTAGCGGCGGCGATGGCGGAAGCCCGCGGGGCCGTCGCGCCCGGGGTAGCGACCAAACAGGTGAAGGGGTTCACGCTCACCCCGTTGGGCGGTGTCGTCGTCGAGGTGCTGGACGCCAAGCACAAGCGCCTGACGCGCTGTGACGTGACCCAATCTGGCGATTTCAGCTGCCCGGTTCCAACCGGGGCCGTCGAGCTGGCGACCGGCTGGCTGGGCGACGGCGATCTGGGCCTCGACAGCGGCGGTCAGCCCGCGCTGGGCGAACCCGCGCCGACCGATTCGCAGAGCCTGAAGCCGCCGAATCCGGCGCGCCTCAAGATCAAGGCGACCCGCGGCGGCGCGCTGATCCCGGTGCGCGTGACGCTGCGACCGACCGAGGCGAGCGCGGACAAGCTGCGGCGGCGGTTTTTTGCCGACACCGACGGCGAGGCGACCCACCTCATGCCACCCGGCACCTACGACCTCTACCTCAACGCTGGGCCCCTCGCGGCGATGCACCATGAGCAGGTGACGCTCAAGGCCGACAAACTCGTGACGGTGACGGCCGAGCTGCCGCTGGTGGTCCAGGCGCCGGGCTGGATCGCTGCAGACCTGCACGTGCACGCCGAGCCCTCCTCGGACAGCTCGGTGCCCGTGGACCGGCGGCTCGCTGGCGCGGTGGTCGAGCGGGTCGACTACGTGGTGGCTACCGACCACGACACGCCGACGGACTATCGCGACTGGATCGGCATCAACGATCGCGTGAAGAAGGGCGCGGGCAGCTGCATCGGCGTCGGCGCGCTCGGCGCGCAGGTGTTGCCGGCGATCGGCGAGGAGGTCTCCACCCTCAAGACCGGCCACTTCAACGTCTGGCCCATGCAAGCCGGCCCAGACGGCGCCGTCGCATGGTTCGAGCTCGGCCCCGAGGCGCTGCTCAAGGCGGTGCATGGCGGCGACCCGAACCGTGTCGTGCAGTGCAATCACCCGCGCTTCGAG
Organism: uncultured Myxococcales bacterium; assembly: GCA_937910235.1. Lineage (GTDB taxonomy): Bacteria > Myxococcota_A > UBA9042 > UBA9042 > UBA9042 > UBA9042. The sequence goes on from CALENB010000101.1 coordinate 11,995, forward strand.
AGCTTCTCGTACTTCAAGGCGATCGGCTTTCAGGCCGAGACGACGGCGAAAAAGCTGCTGCAATGCGATCTGATCGAGGTGATCAACGGCATCGGTCACCAGGAGACGCCCCAGGTCATCGTCGACTGGCTCGGCCTGCTGGCGCGGGGTATTCGCATCACGGCGACGGGCACGAGCGACTGCCACGGCACGTCGGACTTCATCGGCAACCCACGCACCTGGGTCTTTGTCGGCGAGGCGGCGGCCGAGGCCCTGTGCACCGGCGGCGCCACCGTCGTCGACAAGGCCTTGGTCGCTGGCCGCGCGGTGGCGAGCGCCGGGCCGATGTTGACGGTGAAGGTGACCCGCAACGCGGACGTGGCGACGATCGGCGGGCTGCTGCCAGCGTCGACTGGTGGCATGGACAACGCGGCGACCATTGAGGTTCGTATCGCGGCACCCGACTGGCTGCCGCTCGGCACGGTGGAGGTCTACGTCGGCCAGAAGAAGGTGAAGAGCGAAGACGTGAGCGCCGCCGTGGTGAAGGACGGCGCGCGGGAGGTGGCGCTCAGCCTGCCGATGGCGACGACGCTGACCGACACGACCGTGGTGGCGGTGCATGTGCCGAAGCCGGGGGCTGACGGTTGGCCGGGGATCCATCGGCCGGCGTGGGCGGTGACCAACCCGGTGCTGATCGACGGCGACGGCGACGGCAAGTGGTTCGGCCAGGCGCAGCCCTAGGCGTTGCGCGCTAGGCGGCCGGGTTTCGGCGGTGCGCGGGCTACTTCGCGGCGGCGACCATGGCGGCCAAGTCCACCGCAAAGGGCCACCGCGCGACCCCCTGCTCGGTGATGATCGCGGTCACCAGCGCCGCCGGCGTCACGTCAAAAGCGGGGTTCTCGATGCCGATGCCGGCGGGCGCCACCTGCAACGGCGGCAGCAGCTCCGCGGGCGCCCAACCACCGACGTGGCTGACCTCTCGGGGCGTGCGCTGCTCGATCGGGATCTCTTTGCCGGTCGGGCACGCCAGATCGACCGTCGAGGTCGGCGCCGCGACGTAAAACGGGATGCCGTGGTGTTTGCAGAGCACCGCTACGGCGTAGGTGCCGATCTTGTTGGCGACGTCGCCGTTCGCCGCGATGCGGTCCGAGCCGACGATCGCCGCGGCGATCCGGCCTTGCTGCATCATCCAGCCCGCCATGTTGTCGGTGATCAGCGTCGCCGGCAGCTTGTCTTGCACGCACTCCCACGCCGTCAGCCGGGCGCCTTGGAGGAACGGGCGGGTCTCGTCGACCCAGATGTGCAGGTCCTTGCCCGCCGCCAAGGCCGTGCGCAGCACCCCGAGCGCCGTACCGATGCCACCTGTCGCCAGCGCGCCGGTGTTGCAGTGGTGCAGCACACCGCCCGAATCAGGCAACAACGCAGCGCCGAAGCGACCCATGGCGGCGCAGGCGGCGCGATCTTCGCTGTGGATCGCCTCAGCCTCGTCTAAAAGCCCGGCCGCACGGCCTGCATCGTCGGTCAGACCCGCGTCGCGCGCTTGGCGTGCGGCGAGGCGATCGATCGCCCAGAACAGGTTGACCGCGGTCGGTCGCGTCGCGGCAAACCGGGCGCTCCAGTGTCGCCAGGCTGCGTCCCACGCCTCGCCGGCGGCGACGGCGCGCTGCATCGCTTGGGCGAGCCCGTAGGCCGCCGTGACGCCGATCGCCGGCGCGCCGCGCACCACCATGTCGGTGATCGCCTGGGCCACGCGCTCCGGATCGGTGAGGTCGCGCCAGAGCTCCTGCGTCGGCAGCAAGCGCTGGTCGATCAGACGCACCACGATGTGACCGGTCGCGTCGGTGTGACAGCTGACCGCCTCGATCTGGGTCGTCGCTTCCATGGCCGGCTCCTTTCGCGTGATTCAATGGTTGGCCACGTCTAGCGCACGACCAGCTTGCCGAGCGTGACCCGATTGTCGTTGTGACGGACGATGCCGGGGCCGCTCGCCGACTTGATGATGAGGCGCTTGTCGTTCAACGGGTTGAACAGGCCCATGATGATGTCGTGGCTCCCCGCGGCCGTGCCCAGCGGCACCTCCTGCTCGATCACGACGCTGACGATGTCGCCCTTCAGCCAATGATTGGTCTGGAAACAACCCGTACAGCGCTTGCCCTCGCGGTCACTCTGCGGATGGATCGCGCCCGGCCACAGATCGCGGTGCAGCGGATGGGGGTGCATGAAGATCATGTAGCTCGACGCCAGCCCCTTGCGCACCTCGAAAAACACGGTCAGCTTGTACTTCTGCGCCCGCCGCACCGTCGGCTTGGCGAGGCGATAGCCGACGATAAAGAGCTTGTCATCGAAGTTCACCTCAGTGCGCAGCACGCCTTTGAGGCTGTCAAACGTCGCCCGCGTCAGCACCTGCTTGCCGAGCCAGGAGTCGTCCGGCTGGCCTTGGGTGAGGTGCGTCGCCGTCAGCACGAGGCGGGAGGAGCGCGCGTCGATCACTTGGATGTGACGACCCGCGTTGGCGCGGCGGAAGTGGAAGTTCAGCTCCGAGAAGCTGTCTTTGGGCACCACAACGAAACGCTGCACTGGGCGCATGGCCGAGGCGTTGGCGTCGACCTTGCCGGCCGCGACCGCGCTGGGCTTCGCGGTCTCGAGCGCGAAGCTGCCGCGGTTGGGGTCGGCGGGGCTCAGCGGCACCTCGTCGACCAGATGCACGGCGTTGTCGTTGCTGCTCGCGACGACGCTCTTCTGGCCGCGGCCGTTGTAGAGCGTCGCGCCCTTCCACTGACCGGGCTCCCAACCCGGAGAATCGGACTGCACGCGCTTGGCACCGGTCCGTGTCGCGATGCCAAACCAAGCTTTGTGGTCGCGTTTACCGTCTTTGTCGGCGTCGTTACTGGGGTTCCAGCCCGGCACGGCGAGGTCGAGCGAGCGGCTCTCTGGGCCGAAATCGGAGACCCGCGCCGCGACGTTCTTGCCACCGAGCAAGGCGACCGCGGCGGCCTGATCCCCGAGCGTCGGCATCGTCTGGGTGTAGAAGTTGCTCGCGATCGTGTGGCGCCCACCAGGGGCGTATTTGAAGACCCGCGGCAGGCCATCGCTGTCGAGCGCGGCCCCCGCGTCACCCGCGGCGACGCCGGTGCGCTCGAGCAGGTGCTTCTGCGAGAAGTGCAGGCTGAGTTCGGGTAGCAAGCCAAATGCGTAGCCACCCGTCATGACGATCGCCGCCAGCATCGGCAGCGCCGTGGCGATCCGAGGCCGCTCGATGAGCGCGGCGATCTCGAGGCCGGTGTAGCGCAGCAGGTCCATGACAACCGAGGTCCGCGCCAGATGATTGGCCAGCGCGAGCACCAGGAGGCCGACCCACAGCGCGCTGTCGGGCGACGCGATCAGGACACGCGCGAGGTAGCGCGCGCCGTCGGGCGCCAGCGGTTGCAGGCGCACGGCCAGCGCCGTCGCCAGGCTTCCCGCCACGACCAGCCCGACCGCGAACGCGCCCAAGGCCCAGCTGCCGCGATCCGAGCGCGCGCGACCACCGATGACGAGCACAACGGCCAAGGCCAGCGCCCATGTGGCGGCGAGGAAACCGTACGACCAGGTGCCAGCGGCTTGGCTCGCGGCGATGCCGATGCCGCCCAGGGCGACCAAGCCAGCGACCCCGACGACGAGGGTCAGGCCGCCGCTCAAGCTGCTCGCGATCCCAGAAAACAGGCTGCCGGACGTCTCTGCGACGCCGAGTTCACCGGCCGCAGCGGCGGCGGCCTCCCGTGCGGCGCGGCGGGTCGCCCACCAGCAGTCGAGCCCCCCGACCAGCGCGACTAGGGCCGGCAAGGCAAACGGCGCCGACGTCAGCCCGACCGTGAGGCCGCCGCCAACGCCGCCAGGGTGTTGCTGCGTCCAGACCAACAGGCCGGCGATCAGCTGGGCGACGCTTGCTGCAGCCACCAAGCCCAGGGCGACAGCGCGGTGCTGCACGACCGAGCTCAGCGCCGCGAGCCACGCCCACGGACGCCGCTGCGCGCGCGCGGACGAAGCCAGCGCCGCGCCGACGACGAGCGCGACAAACGCAAAAGCGCCAGCGATCACCTCGGGGCGCGTCGTCTGGATCGCCGTCCACATGCGGTCGTAGGTGTACCCGGTGCGAAGGGCCTCGGCGCGAAGCAACACGTCGGTGCGCGTGCCGAGGCTGATCAGCACGTCGAGCGCCCAGATGCTGGCGAGCCCGCCGAGCAGCCACGCGGTCGCCGAAACACGCTCGAAGCGCGCGACGCTGCGGCGCATCCAGGCCACGGGTCGCGACAAACCGAGGGCGAACGCGAAGACACTCAGAAAAGCGATGGCGCGCAGGCCACGGTTCATCTTCAGCTCTTGCGGCCACTGATAGACCGCTGAGTCGCCGCCAAAGGGTGGATCCCAGGCCAGCCAGCGCACGAGCGTCGACGCCTCTTTGCCGATCTCGCGATGCAGCAACAGGGTCGGGATGACGATCAGCAGGGTGAGCACCGGCCCACCCGCGCGGCCCAGACGAATGTCGCGCAGCAGCGTCGCCGTGACCGCCGCGACGACCGCGGCGACGGGCACGACGAGCTGGTGAAACTCCGGTAGCAGCGCCACCACGACAACCAGCGGCGCGCCAAATCCCATGACCAGCGCGAGACGCGCGCGTTCAAGTGCCGGACCGTCGTCCGTGGCGCCGCTCGCGCCAGCCATCGGCGCGGCGCCGCTGTTGGCGACCAGGAGGCGCCCGATGGCGACGAGAAACAGCGCGCCCCACGGATAGAGCGAGAAACCCACCATGCCGATCACGACGGAGAAATCGCGGCGGGATTCGGGCAACCCGCCGCCGAAGGGGATCTGGGTGAACCGGAAGCTGCGCAGCAGGGCGCCAGCGTCATCGCTCAGCACGAGCGCGCTGGCGAGGCCCAAGGCGAGCAGGGCGCCGATCGCGGCGAGCACCGGGCCACGACGCAGGTCCGCCGAGACGAGCACGTAGCCGACGCAGATCGCCACGCCCATCGTCAGCCCGCCAAGACCGCGGCCGAGAAACAGCACCACAAGCCCCGCGACCACCCAGAGCGCCCACGCCCGTGCCTTGCCGCCGATCGCCGCGCCTGAGCCCTCGCCGCCCGCCACACCAAGGGCGAGGCCGAACGTCGTGAGCGCCACCCCGAGCGGCGCGGTCTGCGCGAGCGTCACCATCCGCGCGTTGCCGATCATGAGCGGTAGGGTCAGGTAGACGATCAGCGCCATCCACGCCGCTTCCAGGCCGAGCAGCCGGGCCATCGCGATGAAGAGCAGCAACCCCGTGAGCGCGGCGAGCACGGCGCCTGGGAGTCGAGCGGCGGTCTCGCTCGAGCCCAACAGCTTCAAGCTCAGCGCGACCAGCCACGTGTCGAGCAGCGGCGCTTGCACGGACTGTTTGTTGACCTTGTGCTGCACGCGCGCCCAGGGCGACGGCACCTCGGCGAGCAGGGTAGAGGCGGCCGCGGTGCGGGCGACGATGCGCTCCGTACCAGCGAGCAGGGCGCTCAACGCCTCGGGGTGTTTGTCGGGCACGCCATGGCGCCAAAAACCACCCTGCATAGCGCGGTGCAGCCCACGCGCGCGGCCCTCTGCGACTCGCTGCGCGATCACGGCGGGTGTGCGTGCGTCACTCACGAGCAGCATCAACACACCCCGATTCTCCTGGCGCACCCGGTCGAGCTGGGTGGCGACACGATCCCACGTCGGATGGTCGTCGCGCTGACCAATCACCGCGTCCACGTCAACAACGAGGGCGTGGGTGAGACGATCGCCCATCTGGCCAGCCGCCACCCGCAGCCCCTGCGCGGCAGCGGAATCGACGCGATGCAGCGACAAATCAGGCGCTTTTACGGCCAGATCACGCAGTAACTTGCCGCCATCGTCCACCACCAGCACTTGGGCGTTGCTCGCGATCCGGCGGGCGGTGGCGGCGCGCTCCATCTCCCAAGGATCGAGCAGGCCGCTGCCACCAAGGCCGGGCAGCACCACGATCAGCACAAGGGCGACGGCGGCGATCAGATGCAACAAGCGGGTCATGTGCGCGCGTCTCCGAGAGGGCGACGCCGCAGCAAGCGACGTCAAGGGCGCGAGACCTTAGCAGAAGGGAATCAGGGGGCAAGACAAGGTCCTGGAAGACTTTACCTTGACACGGCCTCTGAGCCACCTATAAAATATTTGCCCTTCAGGCCCGTACTGGATGAAGGCTCCGCAAGTTCGTGATCGCTGCTGCATGTAACGACGGCGCCCCACACCCGCGGGCGGTCTTTGTGCACACGACGCAAGCCCGGCTCCCATCATGAATCGCAGGTCGTCGTCCACCTGACGCGCCCTCGTGACGTTCGTTTGTGACGTCCCTCTTGTGTGAGCAGCATGGTCAGCAGGATCTCGCAACAAGTCATCCGTGAGGTCATCGCGCGCACCGACATGCGCGCGGTGGTGAGCGAAGCTGTGCGTCTCAGCAAGGCCGGCGGCGGCTCATTGAAGGGGCTGTGTCCGTTTCACAATGAGAAGACCCCATCGTTCACGATCAATCTGTCTCAGCGCGTCTACTACTGTCACGGCTGTGGCGCGGGCGGTGACGTGATCTCGTTTGTGCGCGAGACCCGCGGTCTGCACTTCGGTGAGGCGGTCGAGTGGCTGGCGGATCGGGCCGGTGTGCGGATCGAACACGAAGATCTCTCGCCCGCCGACCAGCGGCGCCGACGCCAAGAGCGCAGTGAGCGATCGCGCCTGCTCGATCTGAACGCAGCGGCGCTGGCCTGGTTTCAACGTCAGCTTGAGGGCCCGGCGGGCGGCTCGGCGCGGGCTTATTTGCGGGAGCGTGGCCTCAGCGACGAGACCGTCGCGCGCTTCGGCGTCGGCTGCGCGCCAGACAGCTGGGACGGCCTGAGCAACGACCTGATGAGCCGCGGCTTTGGGGCCAATGAGCTGCTGCAGCTAGGTTTATCGGCGCCGCGACGCAGCGGTGACGGCATCTACGACAGGTTCCGCGATCGCCTGATGTTTCCGGTCTACTCGGCCATGGGCGACCTCATCGCCTTCGGTGGCCGCGACCTGGGTGGCACGAGCAACGCCAAGTACATGAACTCACCCGAGAGCGAGCTGCTCAGCCAGCGGGCGCCGGGCACGCAGGGCGGCAAGAAGTTCTACAAGAAGAGCCACGAGGTCTACGGCCTCAGCGTCGCGCGCAAAGGTATCCGCACGTCGGGGGTCGCCGTGTTGGTGGAGGGCAACCTCGACGTGATGATGCTGCATCAATACGGGGTCACCAACGCGGTCTGCCCCATGGGGACGGCGCTGACGGTCGAGCAGCTCGCGGCGATCAAGCGTTTCGGCGACCGCGTCGCGCTGGTGTTTGACGGCGACAAGGCCGGGCGCGCCGCGATGATGAAGGCCGTGCCACGCTGCCTCGAAGCTGGGCTGGACGGCGTGTATGTGGTGCTGCCCGACGGTGAAGACCCGGACAGTCTGCTGCGCACGCAAGGGCTGGAGGCTTGGGACCAGCTGCTGCACAAGGCCACGAATCTGATCACGGGCTGGGTCGACGCGATGGTGCAGCAGTGGGATGGCACGATCCGCGGTAAGGCCGAGATCCTCGAGCAGGTCGGACCTATCCTGGCGACGATTCACGAACCGATCAGCCGGCAGATGGCGCAGGATTACCTGGGCACGCGGCTGCTCAGCAGCGACATCGAAGACAACCTCCGGCCGATGCGGGACTACCTGTCAAAGACACGGCCGCCGCGCAGCGCCGCGCTGATCGAACGCCCCGCCCCGGTCGCCGGGCCGCCTGTGCCGCCTGCGGAGCTTGAGCTGGCCCGCGCGATGATGTGGTATCCGCACCTGCTGGCCGATCTGGCAAGGGTCCAAGCGCTTGATCTCGTCACCCACGTCGGAATGCGCGAGGCGCTGCAGCACCTCTGTAGCCACGCGGCGGCGGTCGGTGAGGTGCACTCGACGGATCTTCCGGGCTGGCTCACGCAGCTGCCTGACGACGCAGCGCGCCGCGGTTTACGTGCCGCGCTGGCCCAGCCACCGCGGGTCAACATGGAAGACAGTGTCACGTATCTGGAACACGTCATCGATAGACTGGAGATCGCTGATCTTCAGGCGTACAAGCTGTCGCTCGATGCGCAGGTTCGTCGCGCCTCGGATGACACTGAGTTGATCGCGCTGTCCGAGAAGATGCAAGCCGTGGTCCGCCGTATTCGCGAATTGAACCGCGAGATGATCGCACCCAACGCCACCGACGCCGATGCCTCCGCGCCGGCGGAAGTCTCGTCTGTACCCGCCCCGTCCGCCTCTCCAGGCGGCGGTGCCACCCACGAAGGAAGTGTCCATGTTTGAGCAAATCGACAAAGCAGCGCTGCTAGCCCTGGTCGAGCGAGGCCACAAGCGGGGTTGTGTGTCCCTCGACGAGGTCGAGGCGGTCGTCGGACCCGATTGTGATCGACCGATGATCGATGACGTCGTGGAGATCATCTACGGCAACCACATCGCGTTGGTGGAGAACCGGGTTGGACAGCGCGAGGGCACGCTCAACGCGCTGCGCACGTTCAATCAGGCCGCGGCGCTGACGCAGTCGGACAAGGACGACGAGTACACGGACGAGCCGTACTTGCGCACCAACGATCCGGTGCGCATGTACCTGCGCAAAATGGGCTCCGTAGCGCTGTTGACGCGCGAGGGCGAGATCGAGATCGCCAAGCGCATCGAGACGGGAGAGCACGACGTGCTCGCCGCGATGTTGCTGATGGACCGCAATCTGGCCGCGTTCCTCGAGCTGCGTGAGCGGGCGCGAGAGATGATCGTGTTCGTCAAGAAGGACCGGGTGATCCGCAAGAAGATCACCGAAGCCGAGCAAGCGGGCAAAGAGACGAGCCTGCGCGACAGCAAGCGCGGCGGTGATCGTCCGCCCTTCTCGCTCAAGGACCTGGTCAAGAGCATCGACGACCGCATCGGCGGCACCGATGAGATCGTCATCTGTAAGAACGTCATCGACGACCTCGACACGCTTGAGAAGTACAACAACGACTCTGTCGAGTTCATGGCGAAGCTGACCACCACGCGCACCGAGGGCGGCAAGCGCAAGCTGGTACAGGAGTTCTTGGAGGAGCAGGTCCAGCAGGCCTACTTCGCCGAGGTGTGCGCCGATACGCTGGAGAAGATGACCCTCGGTCGGGCTCATCTGCGCGAGGTGGTGGCGCTTTCGCCGGCGCGGGTGCGCCGCGTGCCGACGCCCGAAGAGACGATGGAGGGCATGGGCGCGCTGGTGCGCGTGGTGCGTTTGTACCGCAAGCGCGTGCGTAGCGACGATCCGGCTGAGGCCGCGCGCGACGATCTGGCTCGCAAGAAGCGCGTTCGGCAGGTGCCGGATCTGATGCAGGCGATCTTCGACGACCCGGCGGCCCTCAAGGCGTTGGTTGTCCAGCTCAAGGCCTTCCAGGAGATCGACGACGAGATGCCGCTTGAGGACCTGATCGACGGCCTGCCCAAGAAGGTGACCAAGGTGCAGCGCGCACAGTATCGGGCGTCCGCGAAAGCGACGTTCGACGCGATCATCCCGCCGCTGGTGAAGCTCGCGAAGGTGCGCCAGCAGGTGATCTTCGGTTCGGCTCGGGACGCGGAGTTCCATGCTGATCTCGCGGACCGAGATGAGCTTGAGTCGGACCTGCGCCACCAGATCGTGGACGCGCTGATGTGGGTGCCACGCAAGCTGCCGAAAAAAGACAGCGACCTGCCTGAGCGTCCTGAGCGCGAGATGGACGAGGAGAACGCCCGCTTGATGGCGGCGGAAGACGGCGGTCACCACAACTACGTGACCATCTCGCCAGATTGGCTGCAGAAGCCAATCTTCGTGGCGGCCGTCGAGGTCATGATGGACCTGCCCGTGTCCTACCGTTTGATCGCCACGATCAGCCGGCGCGCGGTGCTGGAGCGCCTGCTCGACGTCAACCTGCATCGCAAGCAGTACGACAAGGTGATCGAGGACGGCAAGCTGATCATCCGCGACATGTTGGACGCGGACTACCAGATTCAGCGGCAGGAGATGCGGTTGGCGGACCTAGCCCATGGCCGTCTCAAGGCGACGGGCAAGCGCAATCCTGAGCCGTGTTTCGACTACAAGACGGTCATCAGCTTAGCGCGGGACTACCGCAAAGCCGACGCGGCGACGCTGCGGCGGATGGAGCGCAAGCTCGGCGTCACGAAGCCGGAGATCCTGGAGGCCCACCGCATCATCCGAGACAACAAGAAGATCCTCGACGACGCCTGCAAGCTGGCCGGTCACAAGCCTGAGGATCTGCGCAAACGCTACGAGATGATCGCGCGTGGCGAGCGTATTTCGACCAAGGCCAAGAGCGAGCTGGTGGAGGCCAACCTCCGCCTCGTGGTCTCGATCGCGAAGAAATACACCAACCGTGGCCTGCAGTTTCTCGACCTGATTCAGGAGGGCAACATCGGCCTGATGAAGGCGGTCGACAAGTTTGAGTACCGGCGCGGCTACAAGTTCTCGACGTACGCGACGTGGTGGATTCGCCAGGCGATCACACGCGCTATCGCCGACCAAGCCCGCACGATCCGCATCCCGGTCCACATGATCGAGACGATCAACAAGCTGATCCGCACCAGCCGCTACCTGCAGCAGGAGCTCGCCCGCGAGCCGACGCCCGAAGAGGTCGCGGCCAAGATGCAGATGCCGATCGACAAGGTGCGCAAAGTCCTCAAAATCGCCAAGGAGCCGATCAGCCTCGAGACGCCGATTGGTGAGGAAGAGGACAGCCATCTCGGCGACTTCATCAAGGACGACAAGGCCGTCAGCCCGGTCGACGCCGTGACGATGGCCGCGCTGGAAGAGAAGGTGCGCAAGAGCTTGGCGTGCCTGGCGCCGCGCGAAGAGAAGGTCATCCGCATGCGCTTTGGCATCGGCGAGCGCAGTGATCACACGCTGGAAGAGGTCGGGCAGCAGTTCGGCGTCACCCGCGAGCGGATCCGGCAGATCGAGGCGAAGGCGTTGCGCAAGCTGCGACATGCGACCCGCGCCAAGATCCTCAAGCCCTTCAACGAGACCGGCAAATAGCGGCGGTGAAGCGGACGGGTTTCTGCCACGAGGCGTGCAAGTGACGTTTCGACGGGTGCACGTCTTGACAAGCGCCGGCTGTGGTCCCAAAACGGCAACCGGATCGCACCGTTGGGCTCTGCCGCTCCCGGGCTGCGATCCAGGCACTAAGGGCCTATAGCTCAGCGGTTAGAGCTACCGGCTCATAACCGGTTGGTCCCAGGTTCAAATCCTGGTGGGCCCACCACGCCACGCAAGGGCTAGCGCCGGGTCCACTCGATTGAGTCGGCCCGTGCGCAGCCCCGATCACGCTTTACAAGCGGCGGAGATGCACCATGGCAGTTGTCACTGATCCACGTCAGGTTTTAGACGTCCTGCGCAAACTGCAGGCCATCGATGACGAGATTCACGACGTGCGCGAGAGCCGGTCGTCGATGATCGGAAATCTAGCGCGCCTGAACACCGTGCTGACCCAGCGTGGCAATCAGCTCGTCGAGATGCGCGCGAAGCTGGGTGAAGCGGAGACTTGGTTCGCCAAGAAGTCGCTCGATCTGGAGCTTGAGCGCGAGAAGCTGACGAAGGCCAAGGCGAAGATGACCGTGGTGTCTCGCAGCCGAGAGTACGTGGCTGTGAACCGCGAGCTCGACAATATTCGCAAGAATATTGGCCATCGTGAGGACGAAGTTGAGCGTCTGAGCACGGCGATCGCCGAGTTCCGCACGACCATCGAGTCCGAGGACGAAAAAGTGCGGGACATGCGGGCCTTGGCTGAGACCGAAGAGTCCAGCAGCCGTGAGTCGCTCGCCGAGATGGAGAGCAAGATCGCCGAGGTCAACACGCGCCGCAACAAGATCGCCAGCCAGATCGACAGCAAGCTCGTGCGCCGCTACGAGAAGATCTTCAAGGCCCGCGAAGGCAGCGCCGTTGTGCCGATTATCGGTGACGCATGCGGCGGCTGCCAGATGAACGCGCCGCCGCGCTTGGTCGAGCAGATCATGCGCAGCTCCAGCTTGATTCAGTGCCCGTACTGCAACCGGTACATGTACCAGGACACGGCGCACAACGAAGACGGCGACGTCGTCTCGGTCTAGGCCGCGTCGCCGGCTCGACCGCCCTCCCGTAGCCGAACAACGCGCAGCCGATCCTGTGGCCGGTGGTCTGGCGGATCGACACGCCGCTGACGGGCCGGCACTCTCGCCGGCATGAACGTCGCTTTTCTCCTCATCGTCCTCGCCTCTGTCGTCTTCGCTGCCATCACTGGCACCGCCGACGCCGTGGGTATGGCGGCCCTTGGCGGCGCCAAAGCTGCCGTGGAGCTGGTCCTCTCGCTGGCCGGATCGATCACGTTTTTTCTTGGGTTGACCGCGATTGTGGAAGAGGCCGGCGGGCTCAAGCTGATGGCCAAGGTCATTCGGCCGGTGATGCGCCGGCTGTTCCCCGAGATCCCAGCCGATCACCCCGCGATGGGCGCCATGGTGATGAACCTCGCCGCCAACGCCCTCGGGTTAGGCAACGCGGCGACGCCCTTCGGTCTCAAGGCCATGAAGGAGCTGGCCAAGATCGCGCCGCGCAAGGGTGAGGCCAGCGACGCCATGTGCCTGTTCCTCGCGATCAACACCAGCGGTCTCGCCATCTTGCCGACCGGGATCATCGCGCTGCGGGCAGGGCTCGGCTCAACCGACCCGGCGGCGATCCTGCCGAGCACGCTCCTGGCCACCGGCGCGTCGACGTGTGTCGGCGTGACGGCGGCGCTGCTCCTGCGACGGCTGCCCCTCTTCGCCGCGTCACCGGCCGATCCGGACGCCACGCACGCCGCGCACGCGGCCGTGGCATGGCCTGAGCCGGCCGATGCGGGCGACGGCGCTCCCGAACCTCCCGCAGACTCATGGTGGCCGCTCATCGGCGTCCTGGCGACTCTGGGCGGCCTCGTCGCGGCGGTGCACGTCTGGGGCTCCGCGGCCAGCGCCTGGATCCTGCCAGCGCTGATCGCCGGCATGGTCGGCTTCGGTGCGGTGCGCGGGGTCAAGGTCTACGAAGCTTTTCTGGTCGGCGCAAAAGAGGGCTTTCAGTTGGCGCTGGGCATCATCCCGTACCTCGTCGCCGTGCTTGCGGTGGTGTCGATGCTGCGCGCGTCAGGAGGCATCGACGCGCTCGTAGGCGGAGTTGGCGGGGTTTTTGCGGCCATCGGCTTCCCAGCGGAGGTGCTGCCGCTCGCCTTGCTGCGCCCGCTCACAGGCTCAGGCGCGTTCGCGATCACCGCCGACCTCGCTAAGACCCACGGCGTCGACAGCGCCATCGGCTTGATCGCGACCACCATGAACGGGTCCACCGAGACGACCTTCTACGTGCTGGCGGTGTACTTCGGCTCGGTCGGCGTGACCCGCGCACGCTATGCCGTGGCGGCCGGGTTGGCGGCCGACATCGCCGGCGCGGTGGTGAGCGTCATCGCCGTCAACTGGTTGCTGCTGTAGCGCTTAGATGCAGGTGTTCACCTTGCCGGGTGTACCCAGCTCGCGCAGCACACACTTCGGCTTGCCGGTTGCGCCGATGCGGAACAAGAAGCCGCCCTCGTACTCCAGCGAGAGCTTCAAGCACTTCGAGCCTGGCCAAGTCTTGCAGTTGGCGTCTGATCCACAGTCTGGCTGGCCCCAATCGGTCTTGCTCTGGTCGAGGTTGCCTTGCCCAGCGAGCGCGCCATACGGGCACGTCGCCGCGACCCAGCAGTCGGCCTTGTCGTTGTCGAGGGTGGTCAGGCACGTCGGCTTGAGCATCATCGAGCCGCCAGCGGTCCACGGGCCATTGAGGGTCACCGAGTCGATCATTTTACCCACACCGTTGAGCAGCGAGATCGGCGTGCCGACCTTCGCCGCGATGTCGAAGAGTCCGCCCTGCGCGACGTCCTTCCAACCATAGCTCGCGCCGATGTCATTGCTCTGACTCGCCACACCGCGCGCCGCCACGACCGCATAGCCTTTCGCCGGAACCACGACGGCGCTGTACAGGCCTCCGCTCGTGATCTTGTGGCTCTTGGCGCCGCTCACCAACGTCCAGCCGTTGAGATCGACCGGCTGCGTCGTTGGGTTGTAGAGCTCAAACCACTGCCCGTCGCCGTCTTTCAGCGCCGTCGCGTCGGGCTGGATCTCGCTGAAGAGCACGGTGCCAACCGGCGGAGCGATCGCCTCCTTCTTGCAAGCGTCGGTGCAGCCGTCGCCGGACTGCTTGTTGCCATCGTCGCACTCCTCACCGAGATTGGCCTCGACGAGACCGTTGCCGCACCCGGGCTTAGCCACACACACCTGACTCTTGCACCACATGCCGGTCGGCCCGCCGCCACAGACGGTATCGTCGGCCTTACCCTTGCACGGATTGACACAGCTCGGGTTCGGTCCACCGGGCGAGCCAAAATCCCCCAAACCAAAGGTTTTCGCGCCGACGCACCACGCCGCCGGGTCGTCGTTGCCAATGCTGCTGTGGCTCTCTGAGGACAGGCTCATCGACTTGCCGGCCTGCACCGGATACGTCTTGGGGTCCCACTTGACCGCGTCGATCGTCGCGCCGGCCCAGAGCAGCGCGAGGTCGTCACCGAACGTAGGTGACAGCTGGATGTCCAGGCTCGCCACCTTGCCCTGGTACGCGTACGTCGCGGTCACACCGCCGTTCTGGGCTAGGTCGGTGCTGTACGCCATCACCAAGTACCCTTTCGACGGGACGATCAGCGCGCCAGCGGCGGTGATCTTGTGGACCTCGATGCCCGTGTTCTTGAGCGTCCAGCCGTTGATGTCGATGGCCTTGTCCGTGGTGTTGTAGACCTCAATCCACTGTCCCATCAGCCCAAACGCCTTCTGCGGCGACAACATCAACTCGGTGAAGATGATCGACCCTGAGCCGTAGAACTCCTTCTTGCACTGGGCGTCGCAACCATCCCCCGGCAGCTTGTTGCCGTCGTCGCAGCCCTCGAAGGCGTCGAGCTTGTTGTTGCCACAGTCCTTGCTGTCGCACGCATCGCCGATGCCGTTGGTGTCCGCGTCCTTCTGGTCCGAATTCGGCACCTCTGGGCAGTTGTCGCAGGCGTCGCCAACCCCGTCGTAGTCGCTGTCCGCTTGACTCGGATCGGCCTTGAGCGGGCACACATCACAGGCGTCGCCGAGCTTGTCACCGTCCGTGTCGGTCTGCGCTTGATTGGCGAGGAAGGGGCAGTTGTCGACCGCGTTCATCACTTGGTCGTTGTCCTTGTCGCCGGTGGGCGGCACGCAGCTGGTGTTGGGCTGCCCGGGGGTGCCGTACAGCCCGGAGCTGCCAGCCATCGCTGACTGCGCATCGCACCAAAATGCGGCGTTGTTGTTGGCGAGCGTGTGCAATTTCGTCGGATCCAGCTGCCTGGAGAGGCCCTTCTGCGTGGTCGCGTTCCACGTCCACGTCACCCGATCGACCACGGCGTTGCTCAGCGGGTCGATCAGCGTGACCGCGTCCGCTGTGAGGTCAAACGTCACCGACGGCTTGCCCGTGGCGGTGAAGGCATACTTCGGCGCGACCCCGCCATTGCTGGCGACGTTGCTGCTGTTGGCGAGCACCAAGTAGCCTTTCGCCGGCACCAAGAGCGCGCCGGCGACGCTGATCGTGTGCGAGAGTCCGGCGCCATTGGCCGCCTTGTCGACCTTGATCTGCCAGCCGTTGATGCTCACATCGAACGAGCCCGGGTTGTAGAGCTCGATCCACTGCGGTGTCGCGGCGCTCGACCAGATCATCACCTCGCTGATCACGACGTTGCCCGCCTTCGGGAGCGCGGGTTGGCAGTTCTCGCAGCCATCGCCCGTGAGCTGATTGCCGTCATCGCACAGCTCGCCGAGGTCGAGCTCGCCATCGCTGCACACCGCCGGATCGCAGACGTCGCCCGAACCATCCCCGTCCTCGTCTTTCTGGTCGGGGTTGGCGAGGAGCTTACAGTTGTCGCAGACGTCACCCAACGAGTCCTTGTCGCTGTCGGCTTGGTCTTTGTTCGCCACCTTCGGGCAGTTGTCGACGTCATCGAGCACCCCGTCGCCGTCGGCGTCCGGCGGCTTGGTGCAGGCCGTGTTGACCTTGCCTGGCGTGCCCTTATCGCCGCCAGGCAAGGGGGCGTCGGCGAGGCAGTAGTTCGCCCGATCGTCGTTGCCCGTCGTCGAGGTCTGCGTCGCGTCGAGGCTCAGCGCCCGACCAGCCGCGCCGTTGATGTCCCAGCTGGCGTCCCACAGCACCTGGTCGAGCACGATGGTCTGGCCGCTATACGTCACCTGCAGGATGACGGAGTCGCCAAAGTTGTTGAGCCCGAACTTCTTGTAGACGTAGTCGAGCTTCACGCCGCCGTTCACAGCCTGATCGCCGTTGTTGCCGAGCACCACGACGCCCTGGGGCGGCACTGTCAGCGGCGCGCAAGGGTGGATGACGTGCTTGTCGACGCCGGACACCTCGGCGAGCTCGAGACCGGCGAGGTTGATGACGGCGTCGCTCATGTTGCGCACCTCAAACCACTCCCCGACGTCATCTGCGACCGCGTTGGGGTTGATGAGCAGCTCGGTGATGACGAGATCGCCGACTTTGAGGCCGGGTTGCGGCGCTGGTGGCGCGCCCGTCGGCTCACAGCTCGGGACGCAGGCGCCGCTTGCGTTCGGTGCCGTCCCCGCGACGCAGCCGCAGGTGTGGCCGCCGTTGCCGTCCGCCGTACACACCGTCTTGTTCACAGCGGTGCAGGGATTGGGGCTGCACGGTCCGACCGCGTCCGCGACCGCCACGTCGGTGGTGGTCACGTCGAGCCCGCCGCTGTCGGAGAGACCCGCGTCGGCGCCACCGTCCAGCGCCGCGTCCGTGCCAGGGCCGGTGTCCGTAAAGAACGTCGGGACGTCTGCGTTCGCCCACGGGTTGAGGGGATCTTGGCCAGTCGTCGGCGCTGGCGTGCACGCGCCCAGCAGCAAGAGCAGCGCGAGGCCAAGCGCCAAAGTGCTGGCGCGGCAGGGACGCACGTCCTCACCGACCTGGGGATGCGAGGCAGCCATGTGTGGGCGGAAGTTCACGCGCGCTCCGTTTTGAGCTGAAAGACTGGTTTTTCAGCGTTTTCGCCGCGCCTTTGGGCGGCGATGTGGCGTTGCTTTGCCGGTCTTGGCTTTCCTGGTCGACGCCTTGCCGCGTCCCGTCGCCCCCACCCGGGCGGGGTGCCGCTTCGGCGGCTTCTTGGGCTTCACGTTGCCTTTCGGCGGCGGCGGCGTCAGCTTGCCAGTCGGGTCGAGCAGATACGTCAGAAACTTGTCGTGCACCCGGCGGTACAGATAGGCAGGTCGTTTGACCTGATTGTAAAACAGCGCGAAGGCGTACCGGTGCCCCTCACCGCCGGCTCCCTTGCTGATGGCGTACCCAGCCAGCGCCGTGACATCATCCAAAGTGCCTGTCTTCGCGAAGATTTTTCCTCTCGTCGCCGGCGTCTTCAGGCGCCGTCGCAGTGTACCGTCCACGCCTCCGATCGCAAGCGTGCGCCGCCAGAGGTCGCCTTGTTTGCCGGCTTTGGCCATGGCTTGCAACAGCGCCACCACAGCGCTCGTCGTGACGCGGTTGACGTGGTAGAGCCCGGAACCATTACCAAGTCGCACCGTCTTCCAGTCGATGCCAGCGCCGCTGAGCGTCTGCTGCACCGCCGCTTCGCCCTTCGCACAGGTTCCCGGCGCGCCCTTGATGCGCTGACCGGCGAGCTTGAAGAAGGTCTCGGCGTAGCCATTGTGTGAGAACTTGTTGCAGAAGCTCATCAGGTCAAAAACCGACTTCGAGGTGTGGCTCGCCACGACGCGCAGCGGCGCTTTTGGCGTGGCCGCCGGCAGCGAGCCAAAACTCACCTTGCCGACGTCAACGCCGCGATCGCGCAGCATCCGCGCAAACGCGTGACCAGCGTGGAAGGCGGCGTTGTTGACGCGGCGACGACCGGCGACGATCCGCTTACGCTGCAGGCCCATGACGCCGCGCACCACGACGATGGTCTTCTTGTTGGGGCCATCCTTGGTGGCGACCGTCAGCCCCCGCGCCTTGCCCTTCACCATCTTGGCGGTGTTGTCGATCTCGATCGCGGCGCTCGGCGGCGTGATCACAACGGTGGGTCGTGCCCCCACCGCCGCGCCGCGCTCCACGCTGATGACGATGGTGCCCTGGTCGACGTTCAGCGCGTCGATGGGCGCGCGATAGCTGGCGTCGGTGTGTTTCTCGGCGAAACCGCGCGGTAACAGGTTGTCGAAGAGCGAGCTGTCGACGATCAGATGAGATGCGCGCTTGACGCCGGCGTTCGCCACGCCATCCGCGAGCCGACCGAGGTCGGTCTTGTTGAGCGACGGATCACCCGCACCGACGATAATGAGGCGTTTGACCCGGCCAGACTTGACCGGCGTGGCGTGCACCCGGGTGACGAGGGTCTCAGCAAACGACAGCGCGTGCGCCGCGGCGGCGGTCGCAAAGAGCTTGCTGACCGACGCCGGCGTGAGGCCCTGAGCGCCGCTGAGGTCGAAGACCACGACGCCCGTATCCAGGTCGAGCACGGTGCCAAAGGCGACGTAGGTGCCGGGCGCGCTCGTGAGGAT
This sequence comes from uncultured Myxococcales bacterium, assembly GCA_937910235.1. Taxonomy (GTDB): domain Bacteria; phylum Myxococcota_A; class UBA9042; order UBA9042; family UBA9042; genus UBA9042. The sequence goes on from CALENB010000101.1 coordinate 30,634, forward strand.
GGCCTTGAGCTTCGCCGCCGTTGGGGAGGCGACGACGACGTCATCCGTCCGTGGCTTGGGCGAGACGGCGGGCGCCTGCGCGAGACCGACGTTGGGCGCCAGCAGGCCGACAACCAGGAGCCCGACCACCAGCAGCCCGGTCACCAGCGGTGCGACCACCCGCGGCGCGACGGGGCCGAGAAAGCGGCCTAGCAGCCGCGTCGTCGTAGAGACCGTCGATGGGTTTTTGCACTGCATCACACCTCGCAACCGACCCAACGCCGGCGTGTCGCTGCGCATGCTACCCGACGTCGGCGGGTGGAGGTAATTGTTGCGCGTTGTGCACCAGGGCGCACTGGGCGGCCACGGCGAACGCTGCGGCGACTAGACCGCCCGTGTGCGCACCTCGACGGAGCCCGCGCGGGCCATCTCCACCAGGGTCGCCTGCAGACTGACGTTGCCCTGATAGTGGTTGGCCTCCAACCGACAGACGACATCGACGAGGTCGCCCGCCTGTGCGCCGCACGCCAGCAGACGCGCATCGCCAAATCCACCGACCCCGCGACGTCCCCACAGCGGCCGGTCACTGTCACCCTCGACCAGCTTCGCCTTCAGCCATGCGCCACCCTCACCCACACGCCGCGCCTCCGCCAGAACGACACCGCGAAGCAAGAAGAGCGGCTTGCGGTTGCCCTTCCCGAAGGGCTCGAGCGCGTGCACCGCATCGACGAGATCGATGTGAAGCTCGGCGACGTTCAACTCAGCGTCGATCTGCAGCTCACGAACACGCTCGGCCGGGGGCAAGACGTCGGCGACATGAGCCACCAACGCCGCTCGAAACGCGTCGATCCGGTCGGCGGGCAAGGTCAGGCCGGCGGCGAAGTAGTGGCCTCCGTAGCGGGTGAACAGACCGCCCGTGACTGCAGCGTCAACCGCGTCGAGCCCCGCCACGAGGTCGTATCCTGGGATCGATCGCCCCGAGCCGCGTGCGACGCCGGCGTCTATCCCCAGCACAAACGTCGGCACGTGGTAGCGATCCTTAAGGCGCGCGGCGACAATGCCGACCACGCCGCTGTGCCAGCCATCGCCAACCACGACGACGGCGTGCTCCGTGCCGACCTGGCGCGCGGCTTCGGCCAAAGCGGCCTCCACGACTTCGCCCTGAATGCGACGACGTTTACCGTTCTCAAGCTCAACGCGCTCCGCCAATTCGGCCGCGTGTGTCGGGTCTTCAGTGGTCAACAGATCAAAAGCCGCGCGCGCGCTGGCGACCCGACCCGCGGCGTTGATGCGCGGTCCGAGCGCGAAGCCGACGTGGTCAGCGGCGACCTTGCCCTGCAGCCGGGCGCGCGTCGCTAAGGCCCGCACGCCGGGGCGTGTCGACTCACCCAGACGCCGCAGCCCATGCCACGCAAAGATCCGGTTCACGTGGCGCAGCGGCACCATGTCCGCGATGGTGCCCAACGCGGCGAGCTGCAGCAGATCGCCGAACCCAGGCACCGTCTCACGGGAGCTGTGACCAGCGGCCACCAGGGCGCGGCGCAGCGCTTGCACCAGCACCGTGGCCACACCCACGGCGCAGAGGCCGTCGTCGGGATAGTCACAGTCCTCGCGCCGCGGGTTCAGCAACGCCGTCACATCGGGCCGCTCGGCGCCGAGCAAGTGATGGTCGACGACGATGAAGTCGATGCCGCGCGCGCGCACCGCCGCGATGGCGGCGACGGCCTTGCTGCCACAGTCCACGCTGATGAAGAGCTGCACGCCCGCGTCGCAGAGCTCCTGCAGCCGCTCAGCGTGAAGACCATAGCCGTCGCGAAACCGGTCCGGCAGAAACACGGTCGGCGTTGCGCCAACACGGCGCAGATAGTCATGCATGAGCGCGGCCGCGCTGACCCCGTCCACGTCGTAATCACCGTAGACGCAGATCTGCTCACCGTCGATGACGGCGCGTGCGATGCGCTCGGCGGCGACACGCGCGTCGGCCATCAACCAGGGATCTGGCAAGGAGGCGAGGCTCGGTTTGAGAAACCGGCGCGCCTCGTCGACGTCGCCGATGCCGCGATTTGCCAGCAATCGCGCGACCAACGTCATGATCCCGCAGCCGGCAGCCAGCGTCTCGACCAACCCCGGCTCTGGCGCCAGCAGGATCCACTCGCTCAGGGCCAGTCCGGCAACGCCAGGCGCCGTGGTCACTGGCGCTGTGGCCACTGGCGCTATCGCACGTCGCACCACCGTCGCCGGCGGTGCACTACCAGGGCCGCCCAACCAGGGCTCATTTATCGTCATGTCGCCTCCTCACGCACGAATCCAGGTACAGGGCCCATAGGACGGGCTGTGACCATGCCAGCAACGGCGCGTGACGACAGCAGCCAAAAATGCGACCGGCCGACACCCAACGAGGGGCGCCGGCCGATGGCGCGAATCAACCTTGGCGGACAGGCGAGGCCTGCGGCCGAGGTGGCGATCCTAGGATCGAGCCAGCGTGGCCTCTGAGGCCTCCGTCTCAGCCTTTCGCTTCTCGAACGCGTTGTGCAACGTCAAGAAGAGCGGGCTAGCCACGAAGATCGAAGAGTACGTTCCGACGACCACACCGATGCACATGGCGAAGGCGAAATCGCGAATCAGGCCGCCACCGAGCAGGAAGATGCTGATGACCGCGAGCAACGTCGTGACCGAGGTCAAGATCGTGCGGCTCAGGGTGTTGCTGATGGCGTGGTTGATCACCGCCGTCATGGGCGCGTGGGGGTACTTGGCGATGGTCTCGCGAATGCGGTCGAAGACAACGATGGTGTCATTGATCGAGTAACCCGCGATGGTCAGCACCGCCGCGATGATGGGCATCGTGAACTTGATCTGCGCAAGCGAGAAGCAGCCAATCACGACGAGCACGTCATGAGTCAAGGCGATGATGGCGCCAGGTGCGTAGCGCACGTCGAAACGCATCGTGATGTAGACGATGATGCCGAGCAGCGCGTAGAGGATGGCGACGAGGCCCTGGTTCATCATGTTGCCGGCGACGGATGGGCTGACCGAGGTCGACGACTGCACCGCGATGAACTTCTCGCCGTACTTCACCTTCATGACGGCCTCAAGCTTCGTCTTGAACTCCTCGATCGTCACCGTGTAGCGGGTGTCTGAGCGCTTCGCGAGCTCCTTGTCCATCTGGGCGGTGGCGTTGGCCTCGCGCTGCTTGATGACGTCGTCAGCGATGTCACCCTCTTCAGCTTCAAACATCTGCAGCGCGCGGAAGTTGTTGACCTCGATCTGGCGCTGGATGTCGGAGCTGCGCTTGAACTGGGGGTAACCAGCCGTCGTGAACAGCGTGTCGAGCTTCGTGTAGGTCTCGGTGATCTTGGCCGGCTCATTCAAGACGACGAAGAAGCGGTCCTCGCCCTCCTTGGCAACGTCCACCTGAGCGCCCGGAAAGGCGGTCTTCAGCTTGGTGATCAGCTCGTTCTTCTTGGCGTCGCTCACCAAGGACGTCAGCTCTGTGAGCAGCAAGAAGTCCTGTCGCTCGGCCGACGCGCCCGCGCCAGGATCGAAGTCCTGCACCTCGATCTGGCCTGCGTCGCTCAGCCCAGTCTCCTTCGTGACGAAGTCGTTGAGCAGCTCCCGCAGCTCCGCGCGCGCGATCTTGGCGTCCGGCTTGAACGCCACCACGATCTTCGTGCCGCCCTTAAAATCGATGCCGCGGTTGAAACCGAGCACGGCGATCGAGATCAGGCTGATCAGGACGACCGTCGCGCTCAGACCGAAGAAGATCTGGCGGCGACCGATGAAATCAATTGTGAGACCGGGCTTGATGAACTCCATCTCGCGGCTCCTGTGTTGCTGGTGCGGGCCATGTGGCCGCTCACACCGCGGTGCGCCCCGAAGGGCTGGGTCTGAGGGTGTCGGCGCTTGTGTGCCGAAGCCTGTGACCGCTCACATCGGAGCGGCCGAGAAACGTACGAGCCGGGCCTAGATGGACAGTTCGTTGGTGATCTTGCCGCTGTCCAACAACCACGTGTAAATCATGCGCGTGACAACGATCGACGTGAACATCGAGCAGCCGATGCCGATGAGCAGGGTGACAGCGAAACCGTAGATGGGCCCGGTGGCGTACTGCATCAACACGAAACCAGCGATGGCGGTGGTGAGCTGGGCATCAAAGATGGTCCAGAACGCCTTGCCGTAGCCCAAGTCCAGCGCGTTGCGGACCGACTTGCCGCTGCGCAGCTCCTCTCGCACACGCTCGAAGATGAGCACGTTGGCGTCGAGCGCCATACCCACCGTCAACACGATGCCGGCCATGCCAGGCAGCGTCAGCGCGGCGTTGAAGCTCACCAAGCAGGCCAGGACCAAGGTCAAGTTGAAGAGCAACGCGACGTTGGCGATGATGCCTGCCTGACGGTAGTACACAATCATGAACAAGAACGCGAGGATGAAGCCAAGCGCGATGGAGAGGTAACCGGAGCGAACCGCGTCGCGGCCGAGGCTCGGGCCAACCGCGACGTCGTGCACCTTAATGACCGGGGCCTTGTATGCGCCGTTGTTCAGGACCGTCACAAGCGCGCGGGCCTCTTCCATCTGCTGCGCGACGCTCTGACCACCACCGAGGGTGATCTGCGCGCGACCGCCGCCGATTCGCTCATTGATGCGCGGCGCGCTGGAGACGTCACCGTCGAGCATGATCGCCATCAGGTTGCCGACGTTCTTCTCCGTCAGGTCGCCGAAGATGCTGGCGCCGCGGCTGTCGAACTCGAGGTTCACGACAGGCTCGCCTTTGTCGCCGTAGCCGAGGTTGGCGCGGGTGAGGTTGTCGCCCGTCAGCGGCGCGTTGGCCTGCAGGTTGTACGTGCGGTAGTAGCGATCCTTGATGGCGCCCGTTGACGGGTCCTTCTCCTCGACGAACTCGTAGCCGACCATGACGTCGTCAGGCAGCTTCACCGTCTTCACGAAGTTGATGATCTCGCTCTTACGCTGGCTACGCAGGAACGCACCACGGCTGTCCGCGACCCACTCGAGGGTCTTCGCTTTGGCGACGTTGTCCTTCTTGTACTGCGCGACGGCGTCGCCCTGGGTGTCAAAGACCTTGGACTCCAGAACGACCATGCGGAACGTCAGCTGCGCGGCTTGGCCGATCTTCTCGCGGACCGTCTTCATCTGACGCTCGCTCAGGCCTGGCATCTGCACGTCAACGTCGGCATCACCGCTGCGGCGCACGTCAGGCTCAACGAGACCGAACGCGTCAACACGCTTGCGGATCACGTCGAGCGTCTGGTTGACGACCTCGGCCTTGATCTCCGCGACCGCCTTGTCCGAGAGGAACAAGGTCGCTTTCAGGCCGTCTTTCCGCAGCTGAAAGCGCGGATCGATGGTCTCGACCACAGTCGTGTCGAGCAGCGCTGCGTCAGCGGCGTCCTTGAACGTCACCTCCAAGGTCGTGAACAGCGTGCGCTTGACGTCGAACCGAGTCCGAGCGGCGAGGCGCTCCTCTTTGGTCAACGCAGCGGCGTCCTTGCCTTGCTTCTCGGCCCACTTGTCCACCAACCGCGAGCGCAACGTGTCGCGCAGCTTGTTGGTGTTGTCGTTGATCGCCTTCTTGTAATCGACCGTGTACTTCAGCTCCAAACCACCTTTAAGGTCGAGGCCGTAGTTAAGTTGATTGCTGAAGATTGAGGTGTAGGCGTCCGGCAGTCCGGGCACGAAGGTCGGGAGGACCTGTAGTACCGCGAGCACCGCGAGGCCAATCACCAGCCAGGTCTTCCAGTCACGCTTGTTGTTCATCTCGGGAGTCTCCCAGGGATCTATTTGGCTGCGACCACTGTTGCTGCGACCACTGTTGCTGCGACCACTGCTGCGGCGATCACGGTTGCGGTGATCGACGTTCTACAGGTCGATCGTTCTTGAGCGGTCCGAGTGGGGCGCGCTCGATCGTTCATGTGCCTAGCGGGCACCAGCGCTGGCGACTGCGTCTACCGCGTCGCCTTCTACGCCAGCGACCTGGCTCTTCAGCACCTTGATGACCACCTTAGGGGCGATCTCCAGTTTCACTGCCTTGTCTTCGAGCGCGGTGATCGTGCCGTAGATCCCGCTCGACGTGACGACCTTGGTGCCGATCTTCAACGTCTCGAGGAACCCTGTGTGCTCCTTCGCCTTCTTCTGCTGAGGACGGAGGATGAGCAGCCAAAACACGAGGAAGATCGCGCCAAAGATGAGCAGCTGCTCAACAAAGGCGCCGGTGCCCCCAGATTTCGCCTCGCCGCCCGCCGCCGCAGCCACGCCGCCCTTGCCGGACGCCGCCGGTGCGGTCTGTGCGATGCGCAGTAGCGTACCGCCGAGGTTGGTGATGCCCATGCTCATGCGCTGCACTCTCCCTGCCGCCTGGCCCCGCGCGTCGCCCCCCTTAGGAAGCCCTTGCGAGGTGCCGCTCCCACGAGGATGGCCCGGGTTGGGACGCATTCAAGTCGTGGGAATCATTATAGTTCAGCCCTTGCGCCATGCGCCAGAGGGTCTTGGAGCATGGGCTTGTAGCAGACGACTGCTTTCGGGTCAATGAATCCCGAGGCTTAGATCCGAGCGTCGCGGGCCCGTTGCGTCTGGTCGAATATGCCGTTGCGGTCCTTCAGCGCGCCGTTTGCAGCCGGAGGACGAAGGTCGCGCCGCGGGCTGGGACGGCCGCGCCAACGCGCTCGTCGTGTGCATCATCGGGCGCTAGGTGCAGCTGCCCGCCGGCGGCCTGGGCCAACCGGCGACTCACCGCGAGGCCGAGACCGGAGCCGACCCCGTCGGGTTTGGTCGTGAAGAAGGGGTCGAAGATCTGGGCCCGCACCGACTCGGGTACGCCCGGGCCGTCGTCGCTGACGCTCACGAACACGGCGGTATCGGCCAGCGAGAGCCGCACCGTGACCGCGCCCTGATTCGCCGTCGCGTCCGCGGCGTTGATGAGGAGGTTCAGCACGATCTGCTCCAGATGCCGCGGCGCGATGGCCGCGGTCGCCTCGCCGACCGCGTCGCCACCGACGAGTGTAAGGGCGACGCGGCGGCACTTCTGGTGCAACCGGGCGAGCGCGATCGTGGCTTGCACGGTCTGCCGGACTCGGGTGACTTCGAGCCGAGCGATTCCGACGCCACCGGCGGCGGCGCGCTGCGCCGGCAGGCCAAAGGCGTTGAGCTCGCGCACGATGGCATCGACCCGAGACAGGGCCTCGTCGATCTGGTCGACGTAGCGCGCTGCGGCGGCCCCGGTCTCGGCCGCACCGACCCCGTCGGCCGCTAGCGCTGCGACGACGCCATAGCGAAGGCTATCGACACAGGCCACCGCGATCGCGAGGGGGGAGCCCAGCTCGTGTGCCGCGCCGAGGGCGAGCTGGCCGGTCAACGAGAGCCGGTCGGCGGCGGCGAGGCCATCGGCGGCGTGGTCGAGCAGCGCTTGGATGGCATCGAGACGACCGCCACGATCGAGGTCGGCTTCACGCGCGCGTTGCCGCAACGTCTGCAGGCTGTGGCGCAAGATGCTGATCTCTTCGGCGCCCGCGTCGCCGGTGTCCCGCGCGAGCTGCTCCAGCGGGGCGACGAGCCACACCCGCGAAGCCACCCCGCCGACGCCGACGCCCAACGCCGCGATCGCGGCCGCGGTCAGCCAGAGCAGACGCTGCGCCGCGACGACCGTGATGGCCATGTCAGCGGGCGCCGCGGCGGCGACTTCGCGCAGCAGCCCGGCAGCGACGACACCGATCGCGACCACCACGCCGAGCAGCAGCGCACCGAGCAGCAACAGCACGCGGTGCCGCAAACGCATGGGCTAATAGCCCCCGAAATAAGGCGCCAAGACGGGTGCGAGCTGGCGATGCAAGAGCAGGTACTCCAGCCCGCCAAGCACCAAAAACGGGCCGAACGGCAGGGCGACATGCCGCATCGACGCCAAACCGCGGCGCGCGGCGAGACCATCGGCGGCCTTGGGCGTGAGGAGGGCAGCGCCCGCGGCGAAGAGCAGCCCTTGCAGGCTGGCCGCGAGCAGAACGGCGGGCAAGGAGCGCAAGCCGAGCCACGCGCCGAGACCAGCGAGCAGCTTGATGTCACCGGTCCCCAGCCCCTCGCGTCCGGTGATCGCCGCGTAGCCCCACTGCACGGCCAGCAGGCCACCGCCGGCCACAAACGCCGCCGCGGCCGCGTCCTGCCACTGCACGCCGCGCTCTTCGCCCAGCACGACGGCCACGGCGATGCCAAGCAGCGGCAGCGGTAGACTCATGACGTCGGGGATGATGAAGGTGTCGGCGTCGATCAAGGCGATGCTGATGCACGTGAAGAGGAAGACATGCTCTGCGCCCATCCCCAACGCCGCGCGCCAGGGCTCCAGATCGCCGCTCGCCCAGCCTTGCAGCCAGGGCATGGAGACGGCCAACGCCAGCGCCGCCGTGACCGCTTCCACGGCCGGGTAGCGGGCCGAGATCGCGACTTTGCAGTAATAACACCGACCACCGAGCCAGGCCCAGCCGAGCACCGGCACGTTCTGCCACCACGCCAACCCGTGTCCACACTTAGGGCAGTGGCTCGGCGGGCTGACGACGCTCATGCCGGCCGGCACCCGCCAGATCACGACGTTGAGAAACGAGCCCCAGATGGCGCCCCAAGCGAGCACGAACATCGTCGCGATGATGATCAACGGATCCATGACGCCTACACCTTGAGACCGGCGGCCCGATAGATCACGTCGACCTCGGCCGGCCAGTCGGCCTCAGCGCCAAGCTGCGCCAAAATGGAGTTCAGACCGAAGTTGATCCGATGGAGAAACACCGACCCTGGGCGTTTGGTGTCGAAGATGCCGACCTTGAAGATCTTCTTCGCCACCAGCAGCTTCATCTCAGCGGTGCGCGTCGCCAAACGACCCGTATAATCGCGGCTGTAGCGGTAGGGCTGCGGCGCGAGCAGCGGCTCGAAACTCAGGTACAGGTAGTCCTCGAACGCCTGCCACAGCTCGTCGTCTGCCTCGCGCGGCAGGCCGTACGCGTCGATAGCCGCCTCGCGAAACGCAGCGCCGCGCGTTCCGGCGTGGGCGAGGTTCCGCACGTGGGCGAAACGCTCGAGTGAGGCGCGATCGTAGGTCTGCACGCAGCCAAAATCGAGGAACGCCACCTTGCCGTCCGGCAAGAAGAGGTAGTTGCCGGGGTGTGGGTCACCATTGAACCGGCCGTGCACGTACATGCTGTGAAAGACAAACCGAAAGATCGCCAGCCCATAGGCGGAGCGCTGCGCGGCGTCGGTGCTCAGCAGCATCTCATCCCATCGCTGACCGTCGATGAACTCGCTCGTCAGCACCCTAGGTCCACACAGCGACGGGATCACCCGCGGCACCGCCATCTGCGGGTCATCGCGCCACGCCTCGGCGAACGCCTGCTGATGGCCCATCTCGGCGACGTAGTCACACTCTTCGAGCACCCGCGACGACACGTCTTGCAGACTCTGCTCGATGTCCATCTTCGGTAGGGCGAGCTTGAACGCGCGGACGAGGCTGTCCATGTTCTTGAGATCGCTCTTCACCGCGTCGGCGATGCCGGGGTACTGCACTTTCACCGCGACCGGCAGGCCTCTGAGCGCGACGTCCGGAAAATCAGCCGGCAGCTGGGCGCGATACACTTGCCCGATCGACGCCGCGGCGATGGGCTCGCGGTCAAATGCGTCGAACAGCGCGTCGGGAGGCGCGCCGAGGTCTTCATGCATCATCGCTTCGATGCTCTCCCACAGCATCGGACGGCTCCGCACCTGCAGCTCTCGCAGCGTCTCGCGGTAGGTGTCGCGATGCTCCGGTGGGATGAAGTCGTCGATGTAGCTGAGCAGCTGGCCGAGCTTCATCGGTAGCCCTTTCATCTCACCGAGATGCCGCGCCAGCGTCTTGCTCACCCCCCTGTGCAGCGTGACCGAGGCGGCGTCCGCGCTCGCGCTCGTGGCCAACCGGCCAGCGGCGGTCGCTGCGTTACCCGCCAAGCGGGCGGCCATCCCACCGAGCATAGCGACACGACCGAGTCGGCTGGAGCGGACCTTCTTGGCTGGATCGTCGTTCATGCACCCCCGCTGCGGCTGGCGGCGAGCCTAGCACGGCGCCGCGCCGCTACCGAGCCTGCAGGGCTTGATGAGTTGCCGCAGCGAGACGGCGTCCCAGCTCGCCATGCGCGCGCAGCAAATCCGACCACTGCGGCGCGACCTGCATCGACGCCGCGAGCCGCTGCCGCAGTCGGGTCCCATCCACAAGCTCGTCGGCGCCGCTGTGTGGACCACGCCAGTCAGCATCCGGATGCGGGCGTCGCTGCGTCGGCAGCCCGGCCCCCGTGAGCAGCGCCGCCACCAGCGTGTCGAGCCGCGGCTGAACCGGCGGGGCGACTTGGAAGCGCTCGATCGGCGCGGCCACGCTGGTGGCCGTGGCTGCGTCGCCTGCCAGCGCCACCATCACCGTCGCGGCGTCGTCGGCCGTGATGACGCAGGGTCGCTGCTGTCCATCGCCCGCCAGCTGAGCGTGCCCCAACCGCTGCGCGTCATCGAGATAGCGCCGTTCGCGCGCGTCGCGGTCGTCCGTCGCCAAGACTTGGGGGAGCAGCAGCGTGATCACGTGGGCGCCCAGCGCTGAGAGCCCGGTCTCCGCGCTGGTCCGGGCGGCGCGTTTGCCCAGACCATAGGCGTCTGAGGGGGGCGGCTCGTGTGCGAGCCCAATCTGTGGGTCGATCGGCGTCGCCCACCGCGCCGGGCTTCGTTCGGCCAGTGACGACGCCAAGATCAGCAACCGAGGCCGCCGCGCGCAGGCCGCCCAGGCCCGCACCAAGGCGTCGCTGTCGGGCGCCTCAAAGGCACAGAGATCGATGATCACGTCCGCGCCATCGAGCAGCCGCAACAACGCAGCGTGGTCGCGACGGTCGGCCTGCACAAAATCAGCCCAGGTGGCGCTGTCCACGGGCGCATGACGCGCCAAGCCGCGCAGCGCGGCGCACCCGACCCGCCGCTGTAGCGCGCGACCGATCCGGCCGGTGGCGCCGATCACGACGAGGCGCAGCTCAGGCACCCAGCTGTTCCCGCAAGATCCGAAGGGTGCGGCGCATCGGCTCGGCCGCGCCCCAGAGCAGCTGATCGCCGACGGTGAACGCCGTCAGGAACTGGGGGCCCATACGCAGCTTGCGGACGCGGCCGACCGGCACCGTGAGGGTGCCGCTGACCGCGGCGGGCGTCAGCTGCGCCAAGCTCACCGCCTTGTCGTTTGGCACCAGCTGCGTCCACGGCGTCGTCGCCGCGATCACCGCCTCAATATCGGCGAGCGGCACGTCGCGCGTCAGCTTGATCGTCAGGGCTTGCGCGTGACTCCGCATGGCACCAACACGCACACAGATGCCATCGATCGGCACCTCGGGGTTGAGACCGAGGATCTTGTTGGCCTCCACGTGCCCCTTCCACTCCTCACGCGTCGCGCCATCGGGCTGCAGGGTGTCGATCCACGGCAACACCGAGGCGGCGAGCGGCGCGCCGAAGTTCGTGGTCGGAAAGGCGGAGCCGCGCACCGTGTCGGTCACCTGCTGGTCCAGCGCCAGCGCCGCAGACGCCGGCGAGTCGAGCAACCTGGCGGCATCGTCACCGATCGCGCGCATCTGAGCGACCAGCTCTCGCATAGTCTTCGCCCCGCCGCCCGACGCGGCTTGGTAGGTCATCGACGTCATCCACTCGACCCAGCCCTGCTGAAACAGGCCGCCCAAGCCCATGAGCATCAGGCTGACCGTGCAGTTGCCGCCCACCCAGGTCGTGCAACCAGCGCTGAAGGCGGCGTCCATCACGGCGCGATTGAGCGGATCCAGCACGATCACGGCGTCATCGGCCATCCGCAGCGCGCTCGCGGCGTCGAGCCAGTGGCCCCGCCAGCCAGCCGCGCGCAGCTTCGGGTACATCTCGTTGGTCCAAGCGCCGCCCTGGCAGGTCACGACGATGTCGAGCCCCTTGAGCGCGGCCACATCGCCTGCGTCCTGCAAGATCGAGGGACCCTGCCCCACATCTGGCGCCGGCTGTCCGGCCTGAGATGTCGAGAAAAAGACGGGTTCAACCCCGACCCAATCACCTTCGGCGGCCATGCGTTGCAGCAGGACGGAGCCGACCATGCCCCGCCACCCAACCAACCCAACTCGCAGTGTGTGTGTACTCATGCGCCGTTTGTACGGGCTACCGAATCACTCGGCAAGTCGCGCTTCGATCGCTTTACGCAACGCCGGCAAGTCGAGCCCCTCAATGCGCGCGGCCTGCTTCTTGTCGCGACCAAACACCAACACATAGGGCAGCGTGTTGACGTCGGCGAGGTGCTTCTTGGCGAACGGCGAGCTCCAGTCACCGATGTCGATGCGGCGCAGGGCGAGGTTCTTGTGCTTGAGCAGCTGCGCGTACATCTCGCGGTCGACCTGGCGGCACGGCCCACACCAGGTCGCGCCATAGTCGACCACGGTGACCTTGCCGGCGACGGCGAGGCTGGCGATGGCGAGATCGGGCGACGGCGAGACGACCTGCTGCACGTCCATCCCAGCGTCGAAGACGACATGCTTCTTGTAAGAGCCCGCGCCGCCACCCACCACCGCCCGGTAGCCCGCGGCTTGAATGCGTCGGACGACCTCACCTGGCGACACCCGCGTCCGGTCGTAGCGCACGCGCAGCTCAGCCTTGGGTCGATCGACCGTGGCGGAGATCACCCCCGGCGTCGCCTTCGCAGCGGTGGCGGAGGTGTTGGCGCAGCTGCTGCACGTGATGTCCTGCAACGAGATCGTCGTCGTAGCTTGATTTTCCGGCGCAATCGCGGCGCCACCGCAGGATGCGCTGATCAGCACGAGCGCTCCGAGAAGGCCGAGGTTGGCGAGACCCGGCCAGACGAGGCTCGGGCTGGCGAGACCCTTCGTTCGGGTGCGTGACGGCTGACGACTGCGCAGCCTTAGGCGACCGTGTCCCCGCGCTCGAGTCTGCTGACAGGGCGGTGGCGACGCGCGCTCGATCTTGCTCATCGTGACGCTCCTGAGGCGGGCTTAGCGCCGCGCTGCTTCGGCACCCACGCCCAGACCATCTCACACACGATCGGCTCCCGCCCGCTCTCGTCTGTGACCGTCACCGCGACGACCGTCTCGCCCTTCTCCAGCGTCCGAATCTGCTCCTGCTGCGCCACCGTCAGCGTCGCCACCGCGCGCATCGCGCCTTGGCTGCGCCGCACAAAATCGGTGTGAATCGTCTTGACGACTGGCACGCTGGTGTCCGGCGTGTTCATCCCGACCAAGATCCCGGTCGCGGTCTCGGCCAGCAACACCATCGCGCCTGCGTGCACCTGGCCGATGTGGTTACGCGCCGGGCGTCGATTCGCGAGCGATGTCTCGACGCGGCTGACGGTGCACACCTCAAATCGAACGCCGGTGGTGCCGATGTAGGGCACAACCGTGCGAAACAGCGTGGTCAGCGCGCGACTGCGCAATCGGGCCGGCAACGGGTCGAGTCTGCCGACCATAGCGGCGAGACGGTTGGCGTGCTGAGGCATGAAAACGCTCCGATAGCGCGTGGCGACGACGCGGCCAGTTTCCAACAAGACAGCCCCAAACGCGCCCCCACATCGCGCCGCGGACGAAACACAGGGCGACGCAGGGTCGTTCGTCGAAGGGTCGTTCGTCGCAGGCTGAGGCAATTGACGCATTGCGTCAACCACGCGAACCAAGGCTTCGGCAATGGTGGGGCTTTTGCAGATTTTTCGCTCGCGTAACGTTCGTCGTCGCTGTACGCTGCGCGCCACCTAACCAGGAGGGACCCGTGAGCGCTCAGAAGCTGTTGCTGGACTATGTGTACGAAAACGAGATCAAGAACGCCGACCGCGTCTACCTGACGCAGCCCCTCGAGGGCGGCCGCGTCGTGGATTACACGTGGAAAGAGACGCTCGATCGGGCCCGACGCATGGCGACCTATCTGCAAGCCCAGGGCCTGGAGCGCGGCGATCGTGTCGGCATCATCTCCAAGAACTGCGCGCACTTCATCATGGCGGAGCTAGCGATCTGGATGGCGGGGTACGTCACGGTCGCGCTGTACCCGACCATCAACGGCGACTCGGTCAAGTACATCCTCGACCACAGCGGCGCGAAGCTGCTGTTCATCGGCAAGCTCGATACGTGGGACGAGATCAAGACGGGGATTGCGGACGACCTGCCCTGCGTCGCGATGCCGCTCGCGCCAAAGACGGACTACGTGACGTTCGACAGCGTCGTCGCGAGCACGGAGCCGCTGGCCGGCAAGCCCGCGCGCACGGCGGATGAGCTCGGTATTCTCATCTACACGTCGGGCTCCACGGGTACGCCGAAGGGCGTGATGCATGGTTTTGGCCAGATGTCGGCGGCGGCCGAGGGCATCGTCAAGGCGTTGGAGATCAACGCTGAGGATCGCTGCCTGAGCTACCTGCCTCTCGCCCACGTGTTCGAGCGGGCCTACATCGAGACGGCCTCGTTCATCGCGGCGACGCACATCTTCTTCGCCGAGTCCCTGACGACGTTTGTGCAAGATCTGAACCGCGCCCGACCGACCGTGTTCATCTCGGTGCCGCGCCTCTGGCTGAAGTTCCAGCTCGGCGTGTTCAAGAAGCAGCCGCCCAAGAAGCTGGCGATGCTCATGAAGATCCCGATCCTCGGCGGCATCATCAAGAAGAAGGTGCTCACGGGCTTGGGTCTCGACCAGGTCCGACTCGCCGGCAGTGGCTCCGCGCCGATCCCGGCCGAGCTCATCGCTTGGTACCGCGACTTGGGGCTCAACCTGATCGAGGGTTACGCCATGAGCGAGGACTTCGCCTACTCGCACTTGTCGCGCGCTGGCTTCGCGGAGCCCGGATACGTGGGTATTCCGTACGACGGTGTCGAAGTGAAGATCAGCGACGAGGGCGAGATCTTGATCAAGTCCCCTGGCTGCATGCAGGGCTACTTCAACGCGCCCGAGCAGACGGCGGAGAGCTTCACGGAAGACGGCTTCTTCAAGACCGGCGACCGCGGTGAGCGCAAGCCCAACGGCATGCTCAAGATCACCGGCCGCACCAAGGAGCTGTTCAAGACCTCCAAGGGCAAGTACGTCGCGCCGGCGCCGATCGAGAACCTGATCAACGTCGACAACAGCATCGAGGCGTCCATGGTCACCGGTTCAGGCCAGCCACAGGCGTGTGCGCTCGTCGTGCTGAATGAAGATCTGCGCGCCAAGGCCGGTGACGCCGCCACCCGCGAGCGACTGACGGCAGAGTTCGCCGCGCTGCTGAGCGACGTGAACAGCAAAGTCGAGCATCACGAGCACCTGCAGTTTATCGCGGTCATCTCCGACGAGTGGACGATCGAGAGCGGCATGCTGACGCCGACCATGAAGATCCGCCGATCCGCCGTCGAAGACGCCTATCACGCGCAGATCGAGGGCTGGTACGAGAGCAAGAGCAAGGTCGTCTGGGCCTGATGCGACCCGTGCGCGCCGGACGCCGCCAAGCGGGCCGGAGACACGCCCGAACCCGCGTCGCCGGCCTCCTAGGCGCGGCGCTGGTCGGACCGTGGCTGATGGGCGCGATGGCGGCGTCGCCAACCGACCAAGTCGAGCTGTCGGGTCAGACCGGCCAATACGTCTTCACGCCGGTGTGTAGCTCCCGCGCCATGCAGGTGCGCCACAGCGAAGCGCAGGTCCGCTGGACCCACCGCACCCAACCGGACACGGCGTTGGGCGCCACCGTCGTGACGCACCTCGATCTCTATGCCAGCCGCGCCATCAAGCAAGAGCAGGACAACGCCAACGGCCGCGAAGAGCTGGAGCTCTGGCTGATGCTGCGCGGTCAGGTCGGGCTCGATTGGTCGTGGTTCGGTTTTCGGCTTGGGCTCGGTGGCGGCGGCCTCTGGGACGACGCTGAGAACGCCGAGCGAGCGAGCGACGACACCTCGACGACGACGGGGACAACGAAGATGGACTGGCAGTGGGTGATCCCCGCGGTGTCCCTGCGCGTCGGGCCGCAACGCCTCCACGTTCGGCTCGCGATCGCGGATGGGACGTGGCAGCTGCGACCGACCGACCTGACCCTTGGCGTAGGGATCGGCGACGGTGGCGACGATCCGGAGGCGCCACGGGATCTCCGAGGGTATCTGGGTGTGGGCGGTGATCTGCGCGACAGCTCGAGCGATCCGTTCTTCTACGCCGGCGCGCGCATGAACCTCGTGACGATCAACGTCGGTCTGCAGGGCCGCGTGGGACCAGACGGCTGGTCAGGCGGGCTGTGGCTAGGCCTGCCGCTCTAGTCGATCTCGCACACCGACGGGGTGGTCGAAGACGCCCCAGCAGCCTATCTTGCCGGCAGGTTTTAGCCGCCAGCACACGGAGTCGCCATGCCCCAGGATGCCCTACACGCCAGCGCCAAAGCCCTCAGCGAGGCGCTAGACGAGAACGACGCGGCGCTCAGCGTGGAGGAGCGCGCGCAGCTCGTCGCGCTGCGAGACGCCCTGACTCAGAAGCTGGACCGCAAGGATATGGCGCCGGCGCCGGAGCTCACCGGCATCATCGAGCGCGCGATCGCGACGCTCGAGGGATCGCACCCGGACCTCACCGCCGCCCTCGGAGTCCTGGCGGAGACGCTGAGCGAGCTGGGGATCTGAGCGCCATGACCGCACCCAGCCGATCCACGCACGCCCAGTCCAAATACACGCCGTCCACGCACCACCATCGGCCTCTCCTGTGGGCGCTGCTCAGCCTAACGGTCGCCTGCAGCAGCGGCGCAACCGACGCGAACAGCGGCGCTCTTGCCAGGCGAAGCGGCGACACGGCGCAGGTCTGGGAGGTTGGTGACGGGAGCGGCGACACCACGGCTGGCCTAGTGGATACGGGGCTGACGGACGCGGCTCTGGCCGACTCAGCGCCCTCCAAGGCGGACGCCGACCCAGATGCGGCCGGGCGCGCGAGTGGCGGCGACGGTTCAGCGGCGACGGCGCTGTGCAGTCACGGCACCGTGATCGTGCAATGCAGCTACAAGACGGAGGTCCTCAGCATCGGTTTTCCGCTCGATTCGCAGCGCAGCGTGCATTGGCAGCTGCCCCTCGGCGAGGCCCCGACCGGCGGTTGGCCGTGGGTGCTGATCTTTCAGGGCTCGTTCTTCTCCGCCGACCAAGCCTGGACCGCGACCCCGCTGTCGGCGTTCGGAGCGTTGTATCTGGTCGAGACGATCGAGGCGCTACTGGGGGCCGGATACGCCGTGCTGACGCCCGAGGCCGCCGCGAGCGGCACCACATTCTGGAACACCAACGTCATGCCGTGGCGCGCCGCTTGGTCCAGCTCACCCGACGCCGCCTTGATGAAGGTGCTGTTCGCAGCCGTACAGGCCGGCAAATTCGGGCCGTTGGACCCCAAGCGGCGATTTGCCGCAGGCGCCTCAAGTGGCGGGTACATGACGAGCCGCATGGCGATCGCCTACCCCGGCACGTTCCGCGCGCTGGCCATCATCGCGGCGGCCTACGCGACTTGCGCTGGTTCGCTCTGCCTAGTGCCGTCGTTACCGGCCGACCATCCGCCTACGCTGTTCATGCACGGTCAGCTCGACTTGGTGGTGCCACAATGGACCGCGGAGCTCTACAAGGGCGCTCTGGACAAGCAAGGCACGCCGACGTCCCTGATCAGTGATCCGCTTGGGGGGCACAGCTGGCCGGCGACCGGCGCCAAGGCGATCCTCGAATTCTTCGGCGAGCATCCGTAGCCAAGTCTGCAGACGCGCGAGCGCAGCCGCAATTTTGTGCAGCGCAACAATTCACAATTGACAGCAGTTGTTCGGAGAACTACCGTGTCGTCGGCGTTTGAGGACTTGTCTTCTCGCGTCGACAACCACGGTGTCGCGTCCATTTTGTGCAGCGCACCATAGCCCTCTCAAGCTGGTTAGCGCCGCTTGGGCGGTCGGAGCAACGACATGGATTTGAAAGACCTGAAGGTCATCGTCACGGGCGCCGCTAATGGCATGGGCACACATTTTGCCAATCAGCTCGCGGCCGCAGGTGCCTCCGTCGCGGCGGGGGACATCGACGTTGCCGGACTCGAGCGGCTCGCGCCCGGGATCCACACCCGCCGCCTCGACGTGACCGACGATGCAGACCTAACGGCCTTTGTTGACTGGGCGGCGGCGCAGATGGGGGGCCTCAATGGCCTCATCAACAACGCGGGCATCATCCGCGACGGGTTGTTGGTGCGGAGAGACCGCAAATCTGGCGAGATCACCAAACTGTCGCGGCAGTTTTGGGACGACGTGCTCGCGGTCAACCTCACCGGCGCGACCATGATGGTGCGCGAGACGATCGCCAAGATGATCGAGATCGAGCAATTTCCCGGCGTGATCGTCACCCTGTCGTCGATCTCAAGGCACGGCAACGCGGGGCAGAGCAACTACGTCGCGGCCAAGGCGGCGCTCGCGGCCAACACGCTGACGTGGGCACGGGAGTTCTCGCGATATGGCATCCGCTTTGGCGCGATCGCGCCAGGGATGGTGGCGACGCCGATGACGGCCGGCATGAATGAGAAGGCGCTCGCGGCGCTGACGGCCCGCATCCCGGTTGGTCGCATCGGGTTGCCTGAGGACATCTGGCAAGCGATCCGGTTCGTGCTGGAGTGCGACTATTTCAACGGTCGCACCATCGATGTAGACGGCGGCCTGTCGATGTAGGGGTCGCCGGGGGTGATCAGCGGGCGTCGCGCGCAGCCCACCAGCCCGACAGCGCCGGCCACAAGCCCTGAGAAGCTGGCCGCGACACGACCCCGCCGACGTGACTGCCGGGGAGCTTCCAGACCGCCTTGTCCGTCGACGCCACGACGCCTTCAATGCAGGCGCAATCCTGCCACGGCGCGATGGCGTCCTGCTCAAACACCACGGCGAGGAGGGGGCAGGCGATCCGACCGAGGTGCACTGGGTTGCCGGTGATGGCCAGCGTGCCCGCCATCAAGGCGTTCTGCCGATAGAGCTCGTCGAGGTACCGCTTGAAGAAGTGGCCGGGCAGCGAGACGTTGTCGCTCGACCAGGTCTCCAGGGCGAGATACCCGGCCAAGAACCGGTCATTCCAAGCCCTGTCGATCAGGTTGACGGCCTTGGCTAGCTTGAGCGTGGGTCGCAGCATCTGAAAGCTCCCCTCGAGCAGTTGCCACGGCATCAGACCAAAAGCGGCGGTGATGGCTCCCACGTCAAAATCCGGCGAGCGCGTCCATGCGCCCAACAACCCGTCGCCGTGAAATTGCATCGGCGCGGCGAGGTTGCAGACCGAGGCGACATGGGTCGCGTCGAGCGCGGCCTGGATGACGGTGAAGATGCCACCCATGCAGTACCCCAGCAGGTGGGTTTGGCGCCGGGCGCTGCTGCGGGCGACGATGCGCACGCATCGGGGCAGATAGACGCCGCAGAGCTCGTCAAAATCAACAAACCGATCCTCGGCCTGCGGGGTGCCCCAGTCGATGATCCAGACGTCATGGCCCGCCGCAACAAGGAACTCGACGAAGCTCTTGCCTGGCATCAAATCCAGGATGTAGTGGCGGTTGATGAGCGAGGGCACCAGCAAAATCGGCGTGGCGAAGGCGAGTCCTTCGGGCCGCGGGCGGTAACGCAGCAGGCGCAGCTTGTTCTCGCGGTGGATCACGTCCGACGGGGTGCCGCCCACGTGGGGCTTGGGTCGCCGCTTCAAAGTGACTAGGTTTTTCAGCCGCGCAAAGCCCTTGTCGCCCACAACCTGCCTCCGAGTAGCCAGCGTTACGCGTACATCGCCGCAAACGTCTCGGCAAACATCTGATGAACCTGCCGGCGCCTCACCTTGAGCGTCGCCGTCAGCAGCCCAGACTCGATCGTCAGCGGGCTGTGGATCACCTCAAAGCGCTTAATGGTCTCGTGACGCGCCAGCCCGGCGTTCACGGCCGCGATGCGCCGCTCGACCTCTTCTCGCAGCAGCGCTCGGACCTGGGCTTCGGACAGGTCGACCGGCTTTGCGCCCCGAAATGCGGCCTCTGCGAGCGGATCGAGCCAGACGCCAGCCGTCAGAAAACGCCGACCGTCGCCGAAGAGCACGAGGTGTCCGACCAGATCGTCGTCCGCAAAACGCAGCTCCACATTCGCCGGCGGCACGTTCTTGCCGCTCGCGAGCACAAAGATGTCCTTCTTTCGGTCGATGATCTGAAGAAAACCGTCCTCGGTGAACCGCCCCACGTCGCCCGTGCACAGCCAGCCATCGTCGGTGAACGCTGCGGCCGTCGCCTCCGGGTCCTTGTGGTAACCCGCGAAGATGTTGGGTCCGCGCGCCAAGATCTCGCCATCGTCGGCGAGGCGGAGCGCCACCGACGGCAGCGGCCGCCCCACCGAATCGAAACGGAACGCGTCTGGCCGGTTGAGCGTCAGCGTCGGCGACGCCTCGGTGAGACCGTACCCTTCGATGATCAGCAGACCGTTGCGATGAAAGAACTGCTTCACCGCGACGCTCAGCCCTGCGCCACCCGAGAGCAGAAAGTGGAAGCGACCACCGGTCAGCTCGCCGAGCCGCTGCGCTTGGGCCGCCTCGTCGCCCGCCTTCATCGCAAACGACGCGAGCTTCTCGAAGACCGCCGGCACGCTCATGAAGACGGTGGGCCGCACTTCGGGCAGGTGCTTGAAGAGGTCAATCGGCTCACACAGCCAGGTCTCGAAGCCCAACGTGTTGCCCAGGCACGCCTCGCCAAAGCCGAAGATATGGCTCATCGGCAGCCACAGCAGATCGACATCGGGGGCCTCGCCATCGGGATCAGCGAGCATCGTGGCGTTGCACTGCAACCAGTCTCGGCCGTTGCTCGCGACGTTGAGGTGGGTCAGGGGCACGCCCTTGGGTAGCCCCGAGGTGCCCGACGTGTAGAGCATCACGGCGCCGTCCTCGAGGGAGATGGCGTCGAGGAGCCGGCCGATAGCGCCTGTGTCCTCGCCGTGCAGCGCCGCGCCGATCTCAAGCGCTTCGGAGAGGTTGTGCGCCGCCAGGGCGGGGCCGGTGGCGGCGCCGTCGAAACGCACCACCTGTGGCGGCGTGGGCAGCGGCGCCAGCGCCTCGTGCAGCTTGTCGGCGAGCGGGTCCGTCGCCACAAACACAAAACTGGCGTCGCTATGACCCACCACGTGCCGCACCTGCTCAGCGGTGCAGCTCGCATACACCGGCACCATCACGCCACCCGCTGCCTGGATAGCCAGCGCGGCCGTCATCCATTGCACGCTGTTTGGCGCCAAAATCGCCGCCCGATCACCCCGCTGCAGGCCCGCTGCGCGCAGCCAGAGGGCGAGATGCTGAATGTCTGCGGCGAAGGCCCCCCAGGTCACGTCGCGCCAGCCATCGCCGTCGGGGACGTGAAAACGCACCCGTTCGCTGCGGGAGGGCAGCGCGTCAAAGACGATGCAAGGCGCCGGCTTGGGGGCGAGGTAGGGCGTAGGATCCATCGCTCAAAGCTCCTTGCTGCGCTTCTTGGAGGCCGGTTTTGCGGCCGGTTTTGCCGTCGGTTGGGCGTCAGGCTGTGCGGTCGGCTGTGCGGTCGGCTGTGCCGCCGCTGTGACGGCTCGCACCGTCTGCAGGGCCTCGATCAGCACCGCGTCGCGCTCGGCTAAGGCGCTGACCAAGGTTCGGATCTCGTCTCGCTGCACCGCGAGCTGCTCCTCCAAGTCCATCATCCGGCTGCCGAGCTGATGCACCTCGTGCAGCATCCGCTCCTGGTCCCGCTTCACGGCCACGCCCGCCTGCCCCCACAGGGTCGCCGATTGGTGGTCGGCCTTGGCCTTGGCCTTCGCAGCCGCGGTGAGCATGGCGCCAGCGGGGCCGAGCAACATGGGGCTCTTCATCACCTGTTCCATCCACGTCGCCGTAGCGTTCTCCCATGCGTCGAAGCCGCCTTTCCAGGTTTTCCAGGTGTCCATGTTCGCTCCTTGTGGCTAGTAGTCGTCGGTGAACGGGTGTCGTCGGTGCTGTCTTGTTGTCGGTGATGGCTTGTCGTCGCGGTGTAAAACCAAGTGCCTGGCGCCGCCCTCAGCCGCCAGCTCGCGCTCACAAGCTGAGGCGGCGCAGCTCCGAGGCGGTCTCAAAGTCAGCTTTCGTCTCATTTCTCAGGCTCGTGGCCCGCGCCACCTCCCCGAGGCACTCGAATAGAAACGACACCTGCTGCTCGGTGATCGTCGGCCCGATCGCGGGCGTGATGGTCAGCTTGGTCCGCACGCGGAGGGTCTGGGTCAATGTCAGGTCCGGTAGCTCGAGCCGGCCGGTGGCGTCGACCGAGACCTCGTACGTGTCCTCGCCGATCCACGGCAGACCGTAGAGCTTGCCGTTCGACACCTTGCCCTTCGAGGTCCAGGAGCGCCCTTTCTCGAGCGGAAAGCGCAGCACAGCCACGGGCTGCTGGTACACGAGCAGCGACTGGCCATCAGCCGGCGACTCCTCGCGGGAGGCCGTGCCCAGCAACCACAAGCCCTGAACATCGCGGCGGTAGACGGCGTCGAAGCGGCCGCCCGCATCCAGCCCTACGGTGAAGGCGTCCGCGGCGAAGTGCGCTGCGTACCAGCGCCCAGAGACCGGCGTCGCGGTGAAGCTCGCGAGTCGATCGGTGCTGCTGCGTTCAGACCAATCCCACACCTGCTGGCCTTTGTCGTTGACGAAGCCCTTGAGGTCGACGGGCACGTGCAGCTCCGCCGGGCTGACCCGAAACCTCGCCGGGATCCCCATGGCGGCGACGAGCTCGGAGGCGTCGATGTGCCCGTCGAGGTTCGGAATGCAGGCGGGCCCGTTCCCCACCGCGGGCACATACGGCAACAGCGGCCCGGCTTGCCCATTCTCGGCGGCACAGGCACAGGCGATGAGGCACCCCAGGGCGACCGCGACGCGGGAGCGCGCCGCCACGCCGCGATCGAGCCGGATTTGCGGGCTGTTGGCGGGTCGCGACCGCTGCGGGTTTATCATCAGGGGCTCGTGGCGCATCGATCGTTCCCTCAGAAAGTGTACTGCAGCGTCAGCCGCGCCAACCACGCAGACTTGGCTTGTAGCCCAGCGGCTGGATTATCCAGGCCCGACAGTGGCAGCAGCCACGCGCCCTGGAGTGCGGCGATGAAGCCGTCACGGCTCTCGTAACGGATGGTGGGATCGATCTCGACACCCAAGGGTCGTGTGCCGCCCGGCGTCGATTGGGCCTCGACCGCCCAGGCCGCGACGGCAGCGAGGTCGAGCTGCAACGTGCCCGCGCCGAAGTCTGCGACGCGGTGATGCACGTGCGGCCGCAGGTAGATCGCGTCGGTCACGCGCCCGAGCAGCTCGCGGAACAGGATGCGATCGACGCGGTAGTCCGAGTGAAAGCGAAAGTTGTCGATCCGCGTGTCCGCCGGCGGGCTCGCCTGGGGACCGTCGAGCTCGCCCGGCTGCGGGTAGCCTGCGCCCACGGGCTGGGCCGCGCCGAACCCCGGGGCCGGGTCGCCGCTGGCGTAGCCTGCGTCCAGCCCGCCACCGAAACCCTGCTTCGGGTCGCCGAAGTCGGTCTGGAGCGCCGCGCCGATCTGCAGCGACTCGACGGGATCCCGATAGAGGGCGCCCGGCAGGAGCGTGCCCTGCTCAACGGTGCCGGAGAGCACCGCGGCTTCGACCTCGACGCGAAACCGCGCGCCGCGCCATCGCAACCAGAGGTCACCGGCGAGCGCCGAGAAGTTGCGCGGCACCACCGAGGCCGAGGTCAGCGCGCCCGACGCGGACTGGCTCGGGTCGACGTTCGGCAGCCAGCTCGCCGGTACATCCAGCTCCTGGGTGCGGCGCGACAGCCACAACCCAGCGTCGAGGGTGGTGCGGCCAGCCCGAGCTCGACGCGCGAACGTGGTCTCATCGGCGAAACGCAGCACGGCGAACGTGATGGTTCGCACGTCATCCCGAGGATCGAGGTCGATGGTGCGGCCGGGCGCGGTCCGCGCGACCTGCGGTCCCGTCGCCGAGAAGTCGTAGGCGAGCGCCCAGATGAGCCCGGCGATGGGGGTCACAAACGCGATGCGGTCGGCGGCGTCTCCCGTGTCGCTCTCCATGCCATCGCCGCCGTGGGTCAAGATCCCCAGCCCCCAATGGCTGCCCATGCGCCCCGCAGCCAGCACGCCGAACGGGGTGACGGTCTCGGCCCACACGCGACGAAGCCGGATCTGCGCGCTCTCAGGCGCCTGCCCCGTTGCGCCGAGCGGCGCGCCGTCAGGGCTGGCGCCGAGGCCCGTGCCGTCCATGACGTCCAGCCGCATGTGAATGGCCAGACCGCCGCGCGGCGCGAAGATCGACAAGTCCGTGCGCAGCCGCATGTCGGCGTGGGTCAGCATCGCGGCTGTGGGGTCGGACAGCGGCACGGGGAAGAACATGCGCCCAGAGGGGGTCGGTCCGCGGTCCAGATCCAGGTTGTTGAGCGCTTCGCCCCGCAGCCGCAGCGCGCCATGCACCTCGACAGCGGTCGTCGCGCGATCGTGCAGGCCTTGTCCTAGCTGCGTGAAGGTCTCTGCGGCGGTCGCAGGCGCCACGATGCCGCTCGCCAGCAAGGTTGTAGACGCCCAGAGCGCCAGCGTTGTCGCCCTCATCTCGCGCCTTCCTGCAGAAAGGACCGCAAGTCCGCCGTGGAGGCCGCCGCCGCTTCGATCATGGGGAAGTGTCCGCAGCGCGGGTAGAACTTCAGCCGCGCTTGGGGCAGGTCGGACGCGAGACGCCGGGCAAATCGCGGCATCGAGATGCGGTCATCCCGCCCCCAGAGCAGCAGCACGGGCTTCTGGATGCGGCGATAGGCGGGCTGCATCTCGGCGAAATGCTGACCCCGCACCGCCGCCAGCGCCGCCGCCCGGGTGCCTGGTCGCTTGAGGGCGAGCTGCAGCTCATCGACAAACGCCTCGGTGAGAATGGATGGATCAAAGAAGCCCGTCGCCAGCCGCTCCTCCGCGCGTTCGGTGTAAAAGAGCCGAAAAATCGCCTCGCCGAGGCCACCCACGGCGGCCCAACGGAAGAACGCTGGGATCTGGTCGTCGTAGACCCAAGCGTCATACAGCGCCACGCGCTCGACCCGATCCGGGGCAGCGATCGCCAACGCCAGCGCCACCGAGGACCCCCAGGAGTGGGCGACGACGGCGAAGCGCTTCACGCCCCTGGCATCGAGCAGCTTGAGCACCAAGCGCGCCTGCGCCTGGGGGCTGTAATCACCCGCTGGCCGGTCGCTCCAACCAAACCCCTTGAGATCCAATGACAGCACGCGGTGGGTGCCGCGCAAGGCCTCGTCGACCCCAACCCAGGTCTCGAGCGCCGAGGCGAAGCCGTGAAGCAGCACCACCGCCGGTCCCTGCCCGCGGTCGGTGTACCGCACACGCACGCCGTCGATGCGCTGCCAAGCCGCGTTCTTCGGCTCGCCGCGCATGGCGCCCTGATGAAAGGACAAGCAACCGCTCGCCGACAGCGTCAGCAGGCCCAGCAGCGCGACTATGGGGTACGCGTGACGCTTCACGGCGTGAGCCTGCGCAGCTCGGAGGCGGTCTCGAACTCGTCGCTCGTCTCGCCGTCTTTGGACCGCGCGGCGGCGACCGTGCCGAAACACTCGGTGGCGAAGAGGAACGAACGCACGGTGGTGGTCAGCAGGCCAATCTGGCGGGTCAGCAGGGTCCGCACACGCAGCGCCGGGAAGTCGCCGAAGGGGGTCTTCACGGTGCCCGAGGCGTCCACCTCGCTGCCGTAGCTCTCGCTGTAGATCACGATCACGCCCTTGGCGAGGCCACTCACCGACGCCTTAACCTGCCATTTGGCCCCGATCTTCAGGGGAAAAGCCAGCAGCGGCACGGGTGGGTCGTACACCAAGCGCGTCGCGAACAAGCTGTTGTCCTTCGACACCACGCCGCGCAGGAGCAGGGCCTTACCGTTGGCCTCGAACACCCCGAGCAGATCGCCTGAGGGAGCCATCGGCGCGGCATAACTGGCGCCGGGATAGTAGCTAGAAAACCAGAGGTCTTTGACAGGCAGGGTCTTGACCAGCACGTCTTGGTCGCCAGTCATCTTGCCCGAGAAGTCCCACACCCGCTGGCCCCCGGCGACGATCTCGCCCTTCAAGTCGACGGCGGTGTTCTCGGCCACCCGGAAGGTCGCGGCCAGGTTGGGGCCATAGGGCGCCTCGGAGGCTGTGATGGTGCCGTCGTGGTTCGGTTTGCACGCGCCAGCCTGGCCGCCAGTGTCACTCACACCGACATCGGCGGTTGGGAGGCTCGTGTCAGCAGCCGAGCCGGAGCCGTCGGACCCGGAGGCGACGGCGCCATCCTGCCCCGACGCGGCCCCGTCGCCGGTCTCCCAGCGGGTCGGGAAGCTGCCGTCCGCGGCGTCCGCGACCGACGCCGGCGCGCACGTGCCGTTGGATTGGCAGATGCTCGACGCACAGTCAGCGTTGACGTTACAGGACGCGATCGCCGTCTCGGCGCCGCAGGCCACGCCGACGACCACGCTCAGCGCGCACGCCGCGGTCACGCGAAGCCGCCGGAGGGCGGTCGCGCGCGGTGCGCTCATCTTCATCTTGTTCCAGGCCAACCTCATGTCGCCTCCCTCTCTGCCTGAGTGCGGCTCGCGAGCCGTGACGCGCCGCTCTTGCCTGGGCGCGGTGCCGATCGCTAGCTTGCGGAGGCAGCGTCGCTCGTCACCGGGCCGGTCACGGCGGCGCTGGCTGGATCCATCGCTGCGGCCCCGACACGCGCGCGGCTGCCGGTCTCCATCAGCCCCATCGCCGGCACGACGATGAGCAGGTGCGCAAACGCCAACAGCCCGAGCGCCGCGCTGAAGCCGCCCGCGCCTGCGACCGCGCCCGTGGCCACTGGCAGCAGGAAGCCGCCGAGCTGGCCGACAAGCAGCAGCAGACCGAGCGCCGCGCCGGCTCGACTGACGCCAACGCCGGGGAGCTCGAGCGGCAAGGTGAGGACCAAGGGCGCAAAACAACCGCCGCCGATCGCGGCTACCGCCAACCACAGCCCCGGAGATCCGGGCACGATCGCCATGATACCGAGGGCCGCCGCCGCGAGCATCGCGCCGCCAATGATGAAGGGACGCCGCAGGCCGACCTTGTCCGAGAGCCACGCGCCGCCCAGGTTCGCGACCCCCGCCACGCCAAGCCACGACGCCACCGCGACGCCTACTTCGGACGCGCTCATGCCCGCGTCGGTGAGCAAGCGCGGCAGCGAGCCGAGCAGCGCGAGGTAGCCACCAAAGAGCAGCAGCTGAATGCCCGCGACCCGCATCAGTTGGGCGTTCTTGGCCAACTTCAACACATCGGCGAGCCCTGCATGTCGCGAGAGCGCCGCCCGGTCGCGCACGAGCCACAGCCACAGCAGCCCGGTCAGCACCATCGCCACACCGGCGGCCACCATCGCCATCCGCCAGCCTCCCAGCATCGGCGCGAGCCAGGTCCGCGCCACCAACACCGTGATGGCGGTGCCAAAGGTGTAGCAGATGAGCGCGATGCCGTTGGCGCGACCCAAGTTCTGCAGCGGGACGTGGGAAGCCAAGATCTTCGGGATGGCGGGGGCCACAAATCCGACGTGCAAACCAAATCCCAACATGGCGATCGCCATCGTCCACGGCCCGGTAGCGAGGGCGCGGGAGGCGCAGGCCAACGCCCCTACCATGATCGCGAGCCCGGCGACCCAGCGCGCACCCCAGCGGTCCACGGCCGCGCCGCCCATGGGCGCCGCCACGGCGATCCCAAACGGCGCCGCGCCCCAAACCACCCCACCCATCGCATGCGAGATCGACAGATCGGCGGCGATGTCGGGCATCAGTGGCGGCAACAGCGACCACCCCAAACCACCGCCAACACCCTGCATGGCGCCAGCGAGCGCAGTGACCAGCACCGGCCGCGCAGGAGCGCCCTGGAGCACGTCCTGTATCCCGCTCTCGATCTTCGCTTGCACCGTCATCGTCGCTCTCCTCGCTGGCCTCGCCGCGCCCTGAACTGCCTCGCCGCGCCCCGAGCGGCCGCGAGAGGCTACGGTCACCCGGCTGTGTGGGCGCGCCACCGCGTCGCGGATGCGCCACAGCGGCCGGGCGAGTGGGAAGCGAGCAAAAGCTAGGGGCTCGCGGGGCTCGCGTCAAGCGCTATTTTGTGCGCTGCACAATACCGCTTTGCGTGCTGCATTCAGCACCAAGTCATCAGGCTGGTCGCGAGCTAAAGGTTCGTGTAGGCTGGCTTTCGCGGCGTAAATGGTGCGTAGTTTGCGGTGTTCTCCAGACAGAATTCACGCCCAGTCAGACACGACCCGAGACGGAAAACGGCATTGGATGCTGCAGACGCGGTGCTGCGACGCTGCGGCGCAACAGTCCGGCGCTCCACCGGCAGAGACCCCCGCTTCAAGATCCACAACGACGACGACACGACGAGACACACCGCACCAACCCGCTGCAGCCAACCAGGGAACCGACATGATCACCATCAAGAAGTACAGCAATCGTCGTCTCTACGACACCGACCGCAGCAGCTACATCACCTTGGAGGACCTCGCCGAGCGCATCTGCAAAGGCGATGACGTGCGGGTGGTCGACGCGTCCACCGGCCGCGACCTGACTCAGGCGACGCTGGTGCAGATCGTGCTTGAGAGCCGGGGCGCTGCGCGCTTTCTCCCCGCGCCGCTGCTGGTCGCCATGATCCGCATGGGGGATGACGCCCTGGCCGAGTTCCTCGGTCGCTACATGAGCTGGGCGCTGCAGGTGTACTCGGGTGTGCGGAGTCAGGCGCGCACCATGATAGGCGCTTTTGGGCCGGGTTCATTCATGAACGGCGGCCCCTTCACGGGCTTCATGGGGGGCACACCATGGCAGGGAGGCGCCGGCGGCCACGGTGGGGCGGGATGGGGTCAAGGTCCGCAGGGCTGGAGCCCACACGGCGCGGGTGCACAGGGCGGGCAGGGTTGGGCCGCGCAAGGTCAGCCGATGCCTTGGGGGGCGCCCGGTTGGCCCCTTCCGCCACAGCCCGAGCCGCCGCGGTCTGAGGCCTCGTGGTCGCCGCCGTCGGCGTCCGATGTCCCGCCGCCGGAACCCGTGTCGGCGGCCCAGGCAGCCTCATCCACGCCAGGGTCATCCACGGCAGGGTCATCCACGGCAGGGTCATCCACGCCAGGGTCATCCACGCCGGCGTCATCCCCTGAAGCCACCGCTCCCGACCCGGCCCGCTCCGAGCTTGCTGCGCTGCGGCGAGAGTTGGATGAGCTTCGGGATTCATTGAAGGCAGGTGCTCGTTCAAAGAAGTAAAATTCGTGCCGGCCAAATTTGTGCGGTGCAACAAAAAACCGCTTGACGCGTGCTGCTCCCGCTCTTAGGTTGCGTGAGCCGACGCCGCAATGGAGCGGCGACCGCAGCCAGCCCAGCATACCAACGACAAGCGCTAGGGCGGAGAGAGGGACACGACACATGGCCAACAAGACCGAGACCGGCGCGACGGACACCGCAAACAACACCACGTCGACGAGCGACGCTCCGCAACCGCAGCAGACCGCCCCCACCTGGCCGGATTGGCGCGCCTTCACTTGGCCGCAGCAGGGCGAGGCGCCGCAGATGTTTCAGATGCCGCAGATGTTCCAGATGCCGCAGATGCCCGAGATGCCGGGCCACGAGCTGTGGAGCAAGGCGGTTGCTGACAACGTCGCACGCATGGAAGGCCTCGTCGGCGCGCTGCAAGCGCAGTCGCAGCGCCAGTCGGAGCAGGCTGAGAAGGCCATCGACGAGCTGGCGCGGCTCACCAAGGCCAGTCTCGGTTACGGCCTGGAGCTGCAGGCCCGTGCGCACGGCATGTTCATGGACAACGCGCGCAAGGCGTCGGCGGCGGCCGCCACCAGCAAGGGCGTGGTGGCCTGATGTTCGGGCTGAATCTGCGTGAGGGGGCTGCGCCCTACGACGTCACCATGCGCGACGGCAACAGTCGCCTGCTCCGTTTTCGGACCACGGCCACTGGCGCGGGGCGACCGATTCTGCTTGTGCCGTCGATGATCAATCGTTGGTACGTGCTCGATCTCGGCCCCGGCGCCAGCCTCGTCGCCGCGCTGGTGGAGGCGGGCCATGACGTCTGGTGTCTCGACTGGGGTGTGCCTGGAGACGAAGATCGACATCTGGACTGGGAGGCGGTGACCGCGCGGCTGCAGCGGACGGTGCGCTTTGTGCGGCGGCGTACCGGCGGCGACCCGGTGGGTCTACTGGGCTACTGCATGGGTGGGACGCTAGCCGCGATTCACACAGCGCTGCATCCGGAGGACGTGGCAGGGCTCGTCAATCTCGCCGGCCCGATCGATTTTGCCAAGGCCGGCGTGCTGGCGCACTTCGTCGATCCGCAGTGGTTTGATGCCGAAGCCATCGTGCAGGCCGGCAACCTAAGCCCAAAGCAAATGCAGGACGGGTTCACCGCGATCTCACCGAGCAAGCAGATCGCCAAGTGGATCATGCTGGCCGACCGCGTGATCAGCGCGACGGATGCCGACGCACGCACAAAGGGCATCGGGAGCTTCGCCCGCCTTAACGGGTGGGCGTCGGACAACATCCCGTTCCCGGCCGCCGCGTACACGACGTGGATTCGCGACCTCTACCAGCGCAACGACCTAGCGCAGCGGCGCCACCACGTGGGCGGACGGCGGGTGGAGCTTGGCCAGATTGGCTGCCCAGTGCTCGTCATCAGCGCCGCCAACGACGCCATCTGTCCACCCGAGTCGGCCACGGCGTTGCTTGATCAGGTCGCGTCCACCGACAAGCGTCACGTCCAAGTGCCCGGTGGCCATGTCGGGGCTGTGGTTGGTCGACGGGCGGCCAAGCTGCTGTACCCCGCCATCTCGGCGTTCTTCGAAGAGGCGGCACCGTCACGTGCCCCTAGCGCTTATTCGGGGTCACACGACGCACCCGACCCTGTCGGCGTGCCATGGTCTGCCGCACACCGCCCGAGCTGTTGACCCTGGGATCGACCACTTCAGCGACCACATCCAAGATCGCCCCGATCTCCCCGCGCGCGACCTTGAGCAAGTGCTGCAGAATCTCGCGGGTACTCACCAACGGATCGTCGCGCTCGTCGGAGCGCAGGCTGCGCACCAGCACCATCTCGGGCGTCAGGCGGTACAGCGAGCCACGCTGATTGACCATCGGCAGCAGCTGCTCCCCCTGCAACAAACCCTGAGGATGCAGGGTAAAAGCGACGGCGGCGGGGCCCTGCTCCACCTTCGACACACCGAGCTCGATGGCCAGCACCCGCAGCTCCAGCGTCGCGATCAGGGCGAGCGCCACCGGTGGCATGCGACCAAAACGATCCACCAGACTGTCCGCCTGGTGCTGCAGCTCGTCGGGCGTTCGCACCGCGGCGAGCCGCTTGTAGGCCATCAACCGCTGGCTCGGATCGGGCACCCACGTGTCGGGCAGGTACGCCGTCACGCTGACCTTGATCTCAGGATCAACCGGCGCGCCCAGCTCGTCGCTGCGCAGCTCACGCACGGCCTCCTCGAGCATCTTGACGTAGAGATCGTAACCCACCTCCGCGATGTGCCCCGATTGCTTCTCGCCGAGGATGTTGCCCGCGCCACGAATCTCCAGGTCATGCGTGGCGATGTGCACACCCGATCCCAGCTCGCTGAAGCGCTCCAGCACCGCCACTCGTTTTGCGCCATCCGCCGTCAGAATCGACCGCTCCGGCACCATCAGGTAGCAGTACGCGCGCTGCGAGGACCGCCCCACCCGGCCGCGAAGTTGGTAGAGCTGGGCGAGACCGAAAGTGTCGGCGCGCTCGATGAACATGGTGTTTGCGTTCGGAATATCGAGGCCACTCTCCACGATCGTCGTCGCGACCAGGACGTTGTAGTCGCCGCGCATGAACCCGAGCATCGCCTCTTCGAGCTCCACCTCATTCATCTGACCATGCGCCGTGACCGGCCGAACGCCAGGCACCAACTCCTTGAGGTGCTCCGCGATCGCCGCGAGCTCTTTGACCCGATTGCGGATGAAGAAGATCTGCCCACCCCGCGCCAACTCACGCTCCACGGCGTCTTTGATCAGGTCATCGCTGCCGCGACACACGATCGTGCGCACGGCTTTGCGGTTCTCTGGCGGCGTGGCGATCAGGCTCAGGTCACGCAGGCCCAGCGTCGCCATCTGCAGGGTCCGCGGGATCGGCGTGGCGGTCAGCACGATGCAATCCACCGTCGCCCGCCAGCGCTGCATCTGCTCTTTGTGTTTGACCCCGAAACGATGCTCCTCGTCGATGATCAGCAGCCCCAGGTCCCGAAATTCAACGTCTTTGCTCAACAGCCGATGGGTACCGATGACGATGTCGAGCTGCCCCTTCGCCAGCCGATCGATGACGTCGTCTTGCTCGATCTTGGTCCGAAACCGCGACAAGCTGTCGATGTTGATCGGGAGGCCCTGGCAGCGCTTCTCAAAGGTCAGGCGATGTTGCTCCGCCAGCACGGTCGTCGGCACCAGCAGCACGACCTGCTTGCCGTCGAGCGCGACCTTGACCGCGGCGCGGATCGCGACCTCGGTCTTGCCATAGCCGACGTCGCCACACACCAAGCGCCAGGCCGGCCGCGCGGTGCAGAGATCATCGAGACAATCGTCGATGGCGCGCTGCTGGTCGGGCGTCTCCGAGAACGGGAACGTGGCCTCCCACTCCCGATAGAACTCATCCGGCGGGCTGAAGGCGTACCCTGGCAAGGCGTGACGCTCGGCATACAGCCGCACCAGCTCCGCGGCGATCTCCGCGGCTGCCTTGCGCGCCTTGCCCTTGATCCGCAGCCAGCGCTCAGTACCCAGGCGGTCGAGCCCCGGCGATTTTGCGTCGCCACCGGCGTACTTCTGCACCCGATCGAGGCTCGTGACGGGCACGTAGACCTTCTCGTTGCCCTTGTACAGCAGCAGCAGATAGTCCTGCTCGATACCCGCGGCCTCCATACGGACCATACGCACATAGCGACCGACGCCGTGGTCGACGTGGACGACAAAATCGCCCTCGCCGAGCTCACTGACCTCCCGGATGATCCGGCCCGCCGACGCCTGCTTGTCCTTGTGCTTGCGACGACGACGCGCGACGCGACCCTTGCTGCCAAAGATCTCCTCTTCGTCGATCACCATCAGATGCAGGGCGTCGATGTGGAAACCCTGACCGCTGCCGCCGAGCACCAGCAGCGCGCCAAGCTCCGAGTTGCCGCGCAGCTCCGCCATTTTTGCCGGCACGAGGGGTTCGTCGAAGATCCAGGTGGCGACGCCATAGTGCTGCAAGATCTGCTCAAGGCGCTGCCGACCGCCCTCGCTGTGGGCGGTGATCACGACGAGCGTGCCGACCTTGCGGGCTTCGCGAATCCGGCGCGCGAGGGGACGCAGGCCTTGTTCGTCGCGCCGCGCTTGCTCGATCTCCCGGGTCACCTCGGCGTTGCTGCCGACGTCCAGCGTGAAGCTCTGCGCCGCGTTGGGACCCTGGCTGTCTTCGGCAAAGACGACCGGCCGCACCAGCAGCTTCACCATCTTGGCGAGGCGCTCACGCACGACCTTCGGCGACACATAGAGCTTTGAGGGCTGAAACGCGGGCCGTTCGGCGGCGCGGGCCTCTCGGTAGTGGCCCTGCGCGGTCTTCCACGCCGCGTCCATGGCGGCCATGCAAGCGTCGGGCCCCTCGAGCACGACGACGGGGCCCTCACGACCGCTCGGGACCAGATCAAGCAGCGGCGCGAGGCCCGGCGCCACGGCGGGCAACAGCGCCTCCAGGCCAGGCAGCAGATGCCCCGCCTCCAGCTCTTCGGTGAGGGCACGAAGCTCGATGTTGCCGATGCCTTGGGCGTTGGCGAGATCTGTGACGCGATCGAGGATCGTCGCCATCCGGTCGGGGCTCAAGATCAGCTCGCGCGCTGGCGGCATGATCAGGTCGAGGATCTGGCCACCGGAGCTCTGATCTTCCGGATCGAAGAAGCGGATCTCCTCGATGTCATCGCCAAAGAAGTCGATGCGCGCTGGCTGATCGTAGAGCGGACTCCACACATCGACGACGCCGCCACGAATGCAGAAGGTGCCGGGATCTTCAACGACCGGCACCCGCTCGTAGCCGCCGGCGACGAGCTGCTCGGCCAACTCCAGGCGGTCGAGCTCGTCGCCGCGACTCGCGATCGCGGTCACTTGATCGAGCGTGGCAGCGTCAAAGGTCCGCACCAGCAACGCCTCAGCCGGCAACACGATCGCGCTGACCCCAAACCCCTGGCTGATGCGATACGCCGCCGCGACGCGGCCCTGCGCGAGGGCCCGAACCGGCGAGATCTCGTGATAGGCCGAGACGTCGTTCGGCTCAAATGACAGCACCGGGTCCATCGCCGGAACCTGCTCTTCCTCAAACGTCGCGAGGCCCTCGACTAGCTGCTGCATACGCTCGATGGTGGGCACGACGACGATCAGCGGGCGCTCAATGCGGTGCCGGATGGACGCCAAGACAAAGGGCACCACGCCAGCCTCTGCGGTCGCGAGCACCGTCTCCGGTCGGCCGTGCTCCAGGCAGAGCAGCAAACCCTCAAAGTCGAAGGGGCGGGTTGTGGCCGGGTGCTTCATGGTCGCGCCAAGGGCTGAGACAGGGTCGCCTGACCGGAGGGAAAGGGGCGCCTACCGAGTGAGAAAGAGGGGGGGCCAGCAGCCGCGTAGCACCGACGCGATGCGAGTGGGAACCTGCGGACGAGGAGAGGGTAGCGGGTGCGGCAGCGAATGTGCGGCCAAAAAAGACGTGCGGTCAAAAAGAACGTGTGGCCCAAAAGAACGTGTGGCCCAAAAGAACGTGTGGCCCAAAAGACGTGCGGCCCCAGACAGGCACAGCTCCGGCACCAGCACGCACAGCAAAACCAACGAAGCCGGCTGAAGAGGGGTGACCATCGGTCAACTCTTCAGCCGGCTTCTGGGTCGGGGAGACAGGATTCGAACCTGCGACATCCTGCTCCCAAAGCAGGCGCGCTACCAGGCTGCGCTACTCCCCGAGGACGCGAAGGGTGCCGATAGTGTTGCCACTCCGTCAACCCTCGTTTTGCGGTTATGGCGTCGGGCAGACGGCGTCGTCGCAGGTATTGTCCAGATCACACATCGCACAGTAAAACTGGCACGGCAGATACTCATCGTTGCCCGGCATGCAGGGCGGCGTGAACGCACCGATGGACTTGCTTGAGCACGCCAAATACTGCAGCGCTGGGTCGACACCGACGCCCGGAATCGAGACCGGCAGGCTGACGAGGCAACCCCAGCAGAGGTCGACCGGATAGGCGATGGTGTTGCTCTCGACCGTCGTCCCGTCCGCCATGCGCCCGATGAGCCGCACCTTGACGACCGCCTGCTGCCGCGCCGTGCGACGATCGGCGAAGTCACCAAACTGCTTCTTCATCAGCTGGCCCACGTCCGATGGAATCAGCGTGAAAGCGCTGCCGACGAACTGCCCGGCCTCGATCTGCGCGACAAACGGCGTGTACCAGGACGTGCGCCACTTCAGCGCCCCCGTCACCTTCAAGGGCCCTGGGCTGGTGGTGTCGAGCTCCAGCGTCATGGCGGCGCCCTCAACCGTGACCGTCGACGCATCGAGCCGCAAACTCTCCGGGCCCATACCCGAGATCGCCTGTGTCTCCGGCAGCTTGTTCTCAATTCTGGGGAAGAACTCGTAGCGATTGGTGACCATCAGGTCAAAAACGCCCGTCGGACGAAACTGCGTCTCCCCCTGCGGCAGACACTGCCCGGTCACACCCGCGCCAGCGCCCGGCAGGCGGATCATCGCGAGGTTACCCTCCAGCTCCAGCGAGAGGGGGTTTTCGTGGGTACACCCAGTCAACTGGGCGGCTGTGCCGACCAGCAGCAGCAGGCTCATGCGTCCGAGGGTGGCTCGTGTGAACTGCATCATAAGGTCTCCCGCCTACTTGCCGACGCGCATGGACTGCGCGCGGTTGACGATTCGCGGCGTGATAAAGATCAGCAGCTCTGTGCGCTTGTCCTCTTCGGAGCGGCTGCGAAACAGCCCGCCGATGAGGGGTAAACTACCGAAGAACGGCACTTTCTTCACAGACTCTGACGTGGACCGTGTGTAGATGCCGCCGATGACGGTCGTCTCGCCATCGCCGAGCAGCAGCTCCGTCGTGGCCTCGCGCTGGGTGATGGTTGGGTTGCCGTCAGCGGCGCGATTCGAGAAGTCGGGCTCGTTTTTGGTGATGCCGATGGCCATCAAGATGTTGCCGTCTTGCGTGATGTGCGGCGTCACCTGCAAGCGAAGATCTGCGTTCACAAAGCGAGTCTGCACACCCTGCGCGCTGACCACTGAGATCGGGATCGAGATGCCTTGGCGAATCGACGCGGTCTTGTTGTCGAGCGTGAGCACCTTCGGGCTCGAGACGAGCTTGACCGTACCTTCGTTTTCCGCCGCAGAGAGCCGCAAATTCAGGTTACCAGCGCCGCCGAGCGACCCGAGCGTCAAGCCGATCGCGCCACCGCTGCCGGCACCCACCGCTGCTGGCATGTTCACCGCGTAGTTCGGGATCGGCGACTTCACGCCGTCGACGTTGGCCTCACCACCATCGGCGCCGCCGGCCACACCGACCACGGACGGAAACGCGAGCCCCGTCTCATTGCCGTAGACGCTCGACATGGCGTAGTTGCCGCCCCACTGAATACCGACGTCCTTGCTGAAGTTGCTGCTCGCCTCAACGATACGCGCCTCGACGAGGACCTGCGGCGTCTGCGCGTCGAGCTTGCGCACCATCTCCTCGACCGCGGCGACATGCTCCTCTGTGTCTTTGACGAGCAGGCTGTTGGTGCGCTTGTTCACGCTGACCGTGCCGCTCTTGCTGATGACGGTGCGCACCTGCTCCTGCATCGACGTCGCGCGGCCGTAGTTGACCGGGATGATACGGATGACCAGCTGCTTCACTTCCTGCAGCTTCTTGCGGCGCTCAACGGCGAGGTCGAACTCTTTTTTCAGCAACGCCACCGTCGACACGCGGATCACGCCCGACTGGCGGACGTAGTCCATGCCACGCGCCCGCAAAATCACGTCCAACGCGAGATCCCACGGGATGTTCTCGAGGTGGAACGTGACGCTGCCGGTGACCTCTGGGCCAGCGATGATGTTGACGTTGCCCTCGCGCGCCAAGAACGTGAGCACGTGGCGGATATCGGCGTCCTTGATCGTCAAGTTGATGCGCTTGCCGGTGTACCGACGCGACTGGCGCCAGGGCGTGCGGATGGGGTTGCTGTTGATGCCGGCACCCTGCGGCGCACCCTCGCCACCCGCCTCGCGAGGCGCTTGCGGCTGCGGCGCCCGGGCGCCCAGCGCGCCACCAGCCGCGAACTGCCGCCCGCCCGCGTCGGTGTGACGGCGCCCAGCCCGGACGAAGTCCCAGACCAGACGGCCATCTTTGACCGAGACGACGTTGCTGGCCGGCTGCACGAGATCGACCACGACGCGTGTCTCGTTCGGCTGATTTTGGGGGCGGAAGACCGTGACTCGCTCCATCGGACCGCGCAGCTCGCGTGTGTCGAAGACGCGCTGCAAGTGGCTGGGCAGCACGGTGCCGTGGAGACGCAACACAGCTCGGCGGCCACCGGTCTCCATCACTTCGTAGCGAGGTACACCGTTCAACGGCAACGCGACCTGACCGCGGTGATAGCCCTCGGCGGTGATCCTGACGTCGAGAACGCGGGCCATACCCCGATCCGACGCGGCGTGCTTCCGTGAGCGCATACGCTCAACAGCGGCCTGCTGGCGAATACGCCGACGCTCCTCATCGGATTGGTCCGCGGCCTCCTTTGCGGCGGCGCCACGCTTCGCCGCGACCACCATCTGAGCGGCCATGGCGGCCGCGCGCCGCTGAATCTCGGCGTCGTCGGTGTCGGCGACGCGCGCCTGTCGCGCAGCGGCGAGCTCCCGCTTCAAGCGAACCACGCTCGCTCTGTCGGTCTCTGACGCGCGATCCTGCTTTTCGCGCGCTTCGCGCTCCCGTGATGCCCGGGCTTCGAGGATCGCGATGCGGGTCTGATGACGACGGTTGAAGCCACCCAAGTCCGCGGTCGGCGACGTCCGACTGGGTCGCTTGCTCGCCAGCGACTCGGCCTGACGGCGACGCGCCTGCTCAAGGGCGAGCGCGCTCTGCAGCGCCTCTTCCCGCGCTGCGTGGGTGCGTTTGAGCGCGATCTCCTTCTTCGTATACTCCTGGGTCAACTGCTTGCGCACCGACGCGATCTGATCTTGGAGGCGCTTGTGCGTGAGCTTGACCTCCGCGTCGAGCTTGGCGTTCGCGCTCTCCAGCTTGCGACGGCTCTCCGCGAACGCACGCTCAGCGTCGGCGATGCGGCGGGTGGAGCTCCGACGGTCGGTGCGCAGCCTGGCCAGCTCGTCCGCGCGGGCGCGCAGGCTGGCGCTCAGCTTGGCGGCGCGCTGCTCGGCGAGCTGCCGAGCGCGCTGCTCCTTCGCAGCCTCGCCGCGGGCGGTGGCGACGTCTCGCTCGCGCTGCGCAGCCACCTTACGGGCGGCCTTCACCTCAACACTGAGCGACTTCGCGCGGCGCGTGGCCACCGCCGCTTCGCGCTTCATGCCCGCGGAGAGGGCTTTTTTAGCGACGAGACGCGCATCCGCGAGATCCAACTGCAGCCGGTCCACGCGCGCGGTCGTCTCCTTGCGCAAGGCGAGGAGCTCCTCTTCGCGGCGCCCGAGCAGGTTCGCGACACGACGCGTGCGCTTGGTGCTCGCAGACGCCGCGAGCTGTGCGCTCACGCGTGCCGCGGCAAGCTCGCGGGCATGGGTCTTCTGCAGGCTAGCGACGCGAGCCTTCTCGCGCTCCGCCATCTCGGCCCGCACGCGGTCGACACGGGCGCCGAGCTCGTGCTCAAAGCGCTTCTCTGCCGCGGCGGTCTGCCGCTGCGCCTCGACCAGACGCGTGCGCGCCGCGGCGACGCTCGCCTCGGCGGCGCCGAGGCGCTTCTTGGCCTCGGCCTGCTCTGTGAGCCGCAGCTTGCGATCCGCATCGGCCTGTTTGCCAGCGCGGCCCTGTCCGACCAGCGTCGTGCGCATGGCGCGAGACAGACGACTCAGCTCGGCCTCACGCGCCACAAGCGCCTGCGCCAGCTTCGTCGCGCGCGCCTCCGAGGTTTTCCGCGCCGCAGCGTGACGCGCCGCCTCGGCCCGCGCCCCGATCAGCTCCGACTCGCTGCGCTTCAGGTCGCCACGAAGGCCACCCAAGTCGCGCTCGAGGCCGCCGCGCACGGCCGCGATCCGCCGCTCTTCGACCGCGCGTCCCGACTTGCGAGCCCGCAGCTCACTCGCGCGTGCCGCTTCGAGCTTGCGCTGTAGGTCCCCCTGTCGCTTGGCCAGCTTGGCCTGCAGATGCTTCAGCTCACCCTCACGCTGCACCAGCAGGCGACCGACGCGCTCAGCGCGCTGGCGCTCGGCTGCCGCGTTCTTGCGCGCGGTCTCAGCGTGTTTGCGCTCGCTAGCCTCTCGAACCCGAGCAGACGTGAGCTGACGCTCCAGCGAGTTGTTGTCCTTTTCAGCTCGCAGCAGCGCCGCGCGCGAGGCGGCCAACCGGCTGTTGAGCGTCTTCTCCAACCGCACCAACTTGCCATCCCGAGCGGTGATCTGATCGGCGAGGCGCTGGCGCAGCGCGCGCACCTCGCGCTCCTTGGCGCCCAGGGCTTTGGCGACCTTCTTGCCGGTGGCGTCGCGACCACGCAGAGCAATGAGGGCCTGCTCGCGCTCCTGCAGCTGCTTGCGTAGGGCGTTCGCCTCCGACTCCGCGGCGCTGCGTGCCGCTGCGTTCCGTGTCGCCTCTTTGCGAGCCGCGGCCAGGTCCTGACCATGGACGCTTAGGCGTTTCCGCAACACAACTCGCTCCTGGTCGAGCCGAGCGCGCAGCCGCGACGCCGTCGCGGCCTCCGAGGCGTGGCCAGCTTTGCGAGCTGCAACCTCGCGCGCCTTCGCCCGACTCAGCTCTTGGCTCAACACGGACTCGCGGCGCTTCAGCTCGCCCTGCATGCGGTCCAGGTCGCGCTCCCGTGCCGATAACAGCTTGGTGACCCGCTCCGCGCGGGCCTGCGCTGCGGCGGCCAGCTTGCGCGTCCGCGCCAGCTCTGCGTCCTTCTCGGCGACCCGCTTCTGAGTGCGCGCCAACTCGGCGGACTTCACCTCGGCGCGCTTTCGCTCCGTGGCTTCGCCTGCCCGAGCGCTGGCCAGCTGCCGTTCGAGCGCGTCGTTGTCTTTCGCCGCTTTGGAGAGCGCGTCGCGCGACTGGGTCAAGCGTTTGTCGAGGGTCGTCTCCAGGCGCGCCAACTTGCGATCCCGCTCGGCGACCTGCACCGCCAGCCGCTGGCGCAAGGCACGAACTTCGCGCTCCTTCGCGCTGAGCGCCGTCGCGGCGCCCTTGGCCGAGCGATCGCTCATCGTCGCCAACGCCTGCTCACGCTGCTTGAGTTGCTTGCGAAGATCGCGCGCCTCAGCCTCAGCCGATTGCCGCGCTTTTGCGTTCCGCGCGGCTTCACTTCGCGCGTCCGCCAATTCGGCTTGATGCGCGGCCA
>CALENB010000102.1 GCA_937910235.1 uncultured Myxococcales bacterium
GCACCCGACGCGCCTCGCCCGCGGGGGTCCACAGGCCGGTCTCCGGATCGAAGACCTCATCGCCGCGCAGGCCGATGCACGCGACGCGTCCGTCGGCCAGCAGCGCCATGGGTCCACCACCGCGAAAGCCCGGCTCGACCAGCGACCAGCTGTTCGTCGTGGGATCGTAGAGGTTGCCGTCATGACCCAGCACGCGACCGTCGGCGAGCACGACGAGGTTGATCTCATGGGTGCCGGTGCTGCCGGCCTTGCGCCAAGTGTGGGTGGTCGGATCGTAGCGTTCCGCGCTTTTGAGCTGTTTTTTGGCCCCGGTCGGCGCGAGGGCGTAGCCACCCACCGCGAGCAGCGAGCCGTCCTGCAGCGTCAGCAGGGCGAACTTGCGACGCGCGTTGAGCATGGGCGGACCATCGGACCAGGACGCCGTGGCCGGATCGAAGATCTCCGTGCTCTTGAGCACCGGCACCTCACGATGATCCGGACCCTCCACGGCTGCCAGGTCGTCCATCGCGCGGCCACCGGCGATCAGCACGCGACCGTCGGGCAAGCGCGCCGCGGCGTGCTCGATGCGCGGCACCTCGGGGATCGCCACGGGCTGCCAGGCGTCACGGTCGGGATCGTAGATGGCGGCGCGGCCAACGTCGGCGCCGATCCCGATCACCAGCACGTGCCCCGAGTTGAGCAAGGTCGCCGTGTGACGGTGACTCGGCGCCGACAGCGCGGCGACCGGCCCCCAACCGCCATGCTCGGGAAACCAGCGACTGCACATGGCGTGCAGCTCCGACTCGATGTCGTAGCCACCGGTGACGAGGATGGAGCCATCGGCGAGTTGGGTGGAGGTGTGCTCGTAGTGGGCCGTTGGCGTGTCGACCAGACGCATTGTAAACATGAGGCTCCGTAGGGGGTTGGCGGTCCAGGCTCGGCGCGGACGCGAGCGCGGGTCCGGGAACCTGCCCACGGGCGCGGAGGGCGTCAAGGAGTTTGATAGGCGGGTGCGCGTGGTCCGCCCGCTGTGGCAAGGTAGGCGTGCGGCGCGCCTGTGGTAGGGCGCCGGCGGCGGCGGTCAGGTCGTCGAAGCTGTGATCACGATGGACCCAGTCACATGGTGGACCCAGTCACATGGTGGACCCAGATACGTAATGGACCCCGTCACATGGTGGAAAGAGCTGAGATGCACGACCCGACACGGCCGACACCCAACATCACGCGCCACGAGGCCAAAGTCGAAGTGCCGCGGCGCGACTTTCTGAGCAGCCTCGCGCGGCTACCGCTCGTGGTCTCCGGCGGCGGCCTGCTCCTGGCGTGCGGCGCCGCCAAGCCGGGCGAAAAGCCCGGAAACACGGACGCGCAGCAGGGTGACGCGACCGTGGCTGGCGACAGCGCGCAAGTAGATGCGGCCGTGAGCGACACGTCTGCAAATGACGCCGCCGTGAATGACACCATCGTCGTCGACACAGCGAAAACCGACAGTGCCGCGACAACCGACAGCCAAGCGGTCGGCGACGGCGCGACGCCGCCGGACGCCGCCGCCGACACGACCGCTGGCCAGATCGACGCCAACACAGACACCTGCTCGACCGACGCCGCCGTCAGCCCGCCGCAGCCCTGCACCGTCACCGGCGCAGACATCGAAGGCCCCTACTACGAAGCCAACGCCACCTCGACGGTTGTGCTCGCCGGCCCCAACGAGCCCGGCGACCGGCTGCGCGTGGTCGGGCGTGTCCTGGGCCACACCTGCACCGCCGCCATCGCGGACGCCAAGATCGAGGTGTGGCACGCAGACGCGAGCGGCGTATATCGCGACCTGACCCACGCCACGCCGCTGCGCGCGACGATGCTCGCCGACTGCAGCGGCCGCTTCGCCTTCGACACGATCTACCCTGGCGCCTACCTCAACTCGGGCACCTACCGACCGCGCCACATTCATTTTCGGGTCACATCGCCCGCCGGCGCCGTGCTGATCACGCAGCTCTACTTCGCCGGCGATCCCAACCTCGGTCCCAAAGACTCGTGTGGGTCGTGCAGCTCCTCGGACCCGAGCCACATCGTCAAGCTCAACGCCGTGCCGGGCCCGAAGACGAGCTACCTCGCGGTCTTCAACATCGTGCTCTGAGCGGATGGCGCTTCGTCTCGCCATCGCCGCGCTGTTTCTGTCCTCCGGTGCGCTTGGTGTGATCGACGAGGTGCTGTGGGCGCGGCTGCTCGGGCTGCACCTCGGTCACGCCGCCACAGCCCACGCCACCGTGGTCGCCACGTTCCTGCTCGGGCTCGGTGTTGGCTACGCGTGGCTCGGTCACCGGGCGGACACCCTGGCGCGCCCGCTGCGGCGCTATGCGGCGCTGGAGATCGGCATCGGCCTGTGGTGTCTCGCCTTTCCCCACGCCCTCGACGCCGCGATCGCCGCGCTGGCGCACGCGGGTCCACTAGGACAGGGCCCCTCGGGTCGTGTGTTGCTCGCCGCCGGGCTGCTCTTGCCGCC
Organism: uncultured Myxococcales bacterium; assembly: GCA_937910235.1. Classification (GTDB taxonomy): domain Bacteria; phylum Myxococcota_A; class UBA9042; order UBA9042; family UBA9042; genus UBA9042. Next base: position 2,477 of record CALENB010000102.1, read on the forward strand.
TACCATCGCGATGGGCGGCACGCTGCCAGCGCTGATTCGGCTGCTCGGCAGCGGCCCGGCGGCGGGTGGCCGGGCGTTGGCGAGCCTGTATGGACTCAACAGCCTCGGCGCCGTTCTGGGTGGCCTGCTGGCCGGGTTTGTCCTGCTCGAAGCGTTTGGGATGGCCCGCAGCTTGGCCTTCGCCGGCATCGGCAGCGTCGTGGTCGGGGCCGCGGCGCTGCTGCTGGATCGCATGACCCCGCCGCCCGCTGAGCCGCAAGGCGGATCGCCGACCGCCGCGATGCGGCCTGAGCACCGGCGCGACGTGCAGGCGGCCTGGGCCATCGCCCTGCTCTCCGGCCTCGCGGCGCTGCTCATGCAGACCCTATGGTTCCGGGTTTTTAGCGTGGTCTTGGGCTCCTCCGCGTACGTATTTGCGCTGGTGGTGGCGTCACTCATCGCCGGCATCACAGGCGGCGCCGCGGTCGCGCGTGTGCTGCTGCGGGCCCGCGGTGACGCGAGGGTAGGCGTGCGCCGCACTTGGCTCATCGCGGCCGCGCTGATCGCCTCAGCGCTGCTGCTGCTCGTGTCACCCGCCCACGAGCGGCTGCCGTGGTGGCTCGCGCACCTGCGCTTTGCTGTGCAGCCCGAGGACTTCGGCGCCTGGCAGGTGGCGCGCCTTGGGCTCATCGCCGCGGTGATCATGGTCCCCACGGTGGCGATGGGGGTGCTGCTGCCGCTCTGTGGTCGGCTGGCGATGGATGACCGACACGTGGCGAGCGCGGCGGCCGGCGTGTTCGCCTTCAACACCATCGGCAGCGTCCTGGGCGCGGCGCTCGGCGGCACCCTGCTGGTCCCGCTGGTCGGGCTGCACGGCACGTTGCTCGTCGCCGTGGGCCTGTTGTTGTTGGCCGCGCTCGTCGCGCTGGTGTGGCGGCCGGCGGCGTCGGCCATCGGCGACTCGGGCCCGCGTCACAGCCGCTTCTGGCCCGGTGTCATCGTGATCCTCTGCGTCTGGGCGGCCCTAGATCCGGGCCCGTGGGACGTACGGCTGCTCAGCGCGGGCGCCTTCCGCCGCAAGGTCAGCGCCGTGCCGACGTGGGACACCTGGCGTCACCGGCTGCTACGCGAGCGGGTGGTCTTCTCCGCCGACGGCCCCGACGCGACGGTGGCGGTGCTGGAGCGTGACGGCGACCGGGTGCTCAAGGTCAACGGCAAACCCGACGCCTCGAGTCGCGGCGACATGTTGACCCAGGTCGCCAGCGCGTGGGTGCCGGGGGTGCTGGCGCGTGAGACCCGCCGCACGTTGGTGATCGGGCTCGGCAGCGGCGTCACGGCCGGCGCCGCCACGCAGCTGGGTGGCCGGGTCGAGGTCGTGGAGATCTCTCCCGCCGTCGTCGACGCAGCCCGCCACTTCAGCCAGTGGAATCGCGGCGTGGTGGACGACCCGGCGGTCAAGACCCATGTCGAGGACGCGCGGGCGTGGCTGGCGCGCAGCACGGCGACCTGGGACGTCATCATCAGCGAGCCGTCGAACCCCTGGGTGGCCGGCAACGGCGCGCTGTTCACGCGGGAGTTCTTCCAGCTAGCGCGGGCTCACCTCGCGCCGGGCGGTGTCATGGCGCAGTGGTTTCACGCCTATGAGATGGACGACGCGCTGCTGCGGCTCGTGCTGCGCACGGTGGCCGACAGTTTCCCGCACGTCAGCTTATGGACCTTGTTTCCGGGCGATTTGCTGCTGATCGCCACGGAGCAGCCGCAACACATCGACCGGGTTCAGGCGCAGGCGCGGCTCAAGCGCGGCGCGGCGGACTTGCGGGGGGTGGAGCTGAGCGATCTGAACGCGCTGCTGAGTTTGCAGGCCCTCTCGCCGGCGCAGCTGCGCGCGCGGTTTGACGATGGCGGTGAGATTCATGTCGACGACAAGCCGCTGCTCGAGCTGCAAGCCCCGCGCGCGTTGTTTCGGGGTGGCCGGGCGACGGTGGTGAAGGACGCCGACCAGCGCCGCGGTTGGCCGCCGGCGCCGGGGACGCTGCTGGCGGAGGTGGCGCCGCGGCGGTTGGGGGAGCTGCCGCTAGCGAGCCTGCGGGGGTTGGTGCAGCTGCATGTGCGGTTTGCTGCGGCGCCGGCGGCGTTTCGGCATGCGCTGCTCGGGGATCTGGGGCGGCGGGAGACCGATGTCGGCGGGCTGCGGGCGGTGGTGTTCACCTATGGGCGCGAGGGGCCGGCCGTCGATGCGCGGGCGGCGCGCGCGCGGTTGTTGGCGTTGGCGCCGAATGATCCGGCCGCGTTGCTGGCCGCGGCGCGGGTGGCGCGGCGGCTGGGGGAGGATGGCCGGCGGTATTTGCGGCGGTGTGTGACGGTGGGCGATGGGCCGCGGCGGCGGTGTGGGGAGGCGTTGCGGCGGTGGCGGAACCAGGCGACGCCGGGCGACGAGGCCGGGGCGGCGATCTGTCGGCTGATGTGCGCTGAGGACAAAGATGTCCGCGATCGCGCACGGGACGCGTGGGTGAAGCGGGAGGGCGTCGCGGCGCTGCCGCTGTGGTTCGCTGCGGAGCTAGCTGAGGAGAGCCCGCGGCTGCGTGCCCCCTACCAGATCGATCGCCATGGCCTGACCCGCGACAAGCTGCCGTCGGACGAGCCTGGCTGGCGCGCATGGTTCGCCGAGCGAGACCTGGTGGTACCTGACGCGCCGACGTTGCCGCTGGAGGAGACCCTAGTCCTCGCGGAGTATCATCGTGGCTACTTCGGTCGGGTCGACAAGTGGCGAGCGGCCCTTGCGGCGGCGCAGGAGGGCGGCGACCTCTGTTATGTGCGCGCCCTCGTGGTTGGCGCGGCGATGTTTGAGCGCAGCAACCGCGAACCAGCGCTCACCTGGCAGACCATGGGCGGGCTTGATGTCGGCGCGCTGACGGGGCTTGACCTGGCGGCGCAGCTGGCCTGGCTCGACGCCCAGCCCGGATTACCGGCGCAGAAGCTGCCTGCGCTGGTGCGGCTCCATGCGGGTCCACACCTCATCGACAGCCTCATGGCGCACGCCAAAGGCGGGCTGGAAGACCCGGCGTGGCTCGCGGCGGCGGGGCTCGCTGAAGAGGCTGCGTGGGTCGCGGCGGCGGGGCTCAGCTAACGCTCGCGCATCCAACCACAAGACAGCGTGACGCTACGTCGTCGCAGCCATGCGGCGGCGCCACACGACCAGGGCGAGGGCGAGGCCGACGAGGACGAGCGAGATCGTGGGGTCAGCGCTGAGCGCGAAAGCGACGGTGCATGAACTTTCCATGGGGCTTGGCTCCAGTGGGCGCGCAACCACCGTCGTCTAGCGCGCCGCGGTGGTGGGTCGGTACGCGGTGCGTCGCGTGTCGTCTGACGTGTGTACCGTCCGGG
>CALENB010000103.1 GCA_937910235.1 uncultured Myxococcales bacterium
GGCCTCATGGCCGCGCTCTCGCTGGGCTGCGGTAGCGATCCTGAGGCGAAGGCCGGCTCAGACGGTGGCGCTGCGGTGGCTGGGAGTGGGGGGGATGCGAAGCCGCTGGAGTGCGAGCCGCCACCGGCAGACACGGGCATCCACGGCTACGCCAACGGCTGCTACACCATGGAGGCCTTCGACGGCGCGCAGACGCTGCGCTACCTCGCCCAAGGCGCGACGGCGGATCGCTTCGCCTTTGGTGAGGAGACCGTCGCCAAGGCCGCACATCTGCGCATGCGGGCCTCCGACCTGGGAGTCTACCTCTTCTACGACGCCGACAGACACTTCCTCGCCGCGGCGACGGAGGCCGCCGATGGCAAGACCGGCTGGCAGCTCACCCGGCCGGCGAAGCTCGAGTCGAAGATCGACCGCATGGAGGACGCCTTCGAATCCCCTGCGGAGTGGCGGCTCCAGGTCTCCGCGCGCGACCCGAAGCGCTACCAGCTGCAGCACTACGCCACCGAGCGCTACCTGACGCTGACGGGCCTCACCGCTGACGTGAACGAAGCCGCGATCATCACCCTGCGGCCGAGTGACGGCTGCGTCGCCTTTCCAGAGCTCACCATCGACGCAGAGGGCGCCATAACGCCGAAAAAATGGGCCGATGGCGACGTGTGGGGCATCGCAGAGATCCACTCCCACATGTTCTCCGACGCCGGATTTGGCGGTGGTGGCCTCTTCCACGGCGCGCCTTTTCACCGCCTCGGCGTCGAGAGCGCGTTGCCCGACTGCAAGCGCTCCCACGGCGTGGATGGCAAGCGCGACCTCATGGGGTTCTTCTACGACGGCAACGCTGGTTTTGACATCGCGGCGCTGCTGCCCGTCATGGCGAGCGGCCAGTTCGCGGAGTTCAATCACCACACAGACGGCTACCCGACGTTCACCGATTGGCCGAACTCCTGGCGCAAGTCGACACACCAGACCATGTATTACCGTTGGGTTGAGCGCGCCTACCTCGCTGGCCTACGCCTCGTGGTGCAGCACGCCACCGGCAACTCGGTGATGTGCGACCTGACCCAAGGCACCGGCTCGCAGAAGTCGCTCTACTCTTGCAATGACATGGTCAGCGTCGACCGCACCATCGCCCGCGCTCATGAGCTGGAGCGGTACATCGACGCGCAGGCCGGCGGTCCTGGCAAGGGTTGGCTGCGCATCGTGAAGAGCCCGAAGGAGGCCCGCGAGGTCATCAACCAAGGCAAGATGGCGGTGGTGCTGGGGATCGAGATCTCCAACCTCTTCGACTGCTTCCTCAGCCCGCCCAAAGGCTTCAAGGCCTGCACGCTCGAGACGGTGCGCGCCAAGCTCGATCACTACCTGAGCCTCGACGTGCGCGTGCTCTTCCCGGTCCACAAGTACGACAACGCGTTCTCCGCCGGCGATGGCTCCGGCGGCGTCATCGAGCTCGGTAACTTCGTCAACAGCGGGCACTACTCGAACTTCGTCACCGATTGCCCCGGCATCTCCACCACCTTCGATAAAGGCGACGTCACCTTCGGCGGGCTCAACAAACCACGCGACGTCTACGACTCCGCCGCGCCGTTCGATCTCAGCGGCCTGGTCGACGACCTGCTCGGCACCCTCGTCGGCCACTTCGCCGCCATCCAAGAGCCAGCGCTCAAGGGCAACTACTGCCAGAAGCACGGGCTGACCCCGCTCGGCAAGGCGTTGATTCAGGAGATGATGGTCCGCGGTATCCTCATCGACATCGCGCACCTGCCCCAGCGCGCGTTGGTCGAGACCTACGACATCTTGGAGAAGAACGACTACCCAGCCACCAAGACCCACGGTGACAGCAACAAGGGGCGGGTCTACAAGCTCGGCGGCCTCATCGGCAGCGGCTTTGGTCGTTGCGGAGACCCAAAAAAGCCCGGAAACATGGGCAAAAACATCACAAACAGCGTGGCTGCAGCGGTCTCCAATGGGGCGTATCCAGCCGAGGCCCTCGCGTTTGACCTCAACGGCTTCGCCGGTGGCCCGCGTCCGCGTTTCGGCAAGAACAAGGGCTGCAATACGCCACAGGCCAACCCGATCACGTATCCCTTCACGTCCTACGACGGCAAGATCACCTTCACCCAACCCCACCTCGGTGACCGGGAGGTCAACTTCAACGAGGAGGGCATGATCCACATCGGCCTGCTGCCGGAGCTCATCGAAGACGCCCGCCGTGACGGCATGACCGACAAAGCCCTAGAGCCGCTGTACCGCTCGGCGGAGGCCTACATTCGCATGTGGGAGAAGGCCGAGGCTCGGGCCAAGGTGCTCAAGAAGTAAGGCGTCGTTCCTACTCAGGGGCCAGCTGCAGCACCCCACCCTTCGTCAGGGCGTGATGCGTCACGCGCAGCTGCTTGAGGGGCACACCGCGCAGGGTCGCGCTGCCGACGTGCACCGCCTTACCCGCGCTCTTCGCCCCGATTCCCGGCGCTTTGATGACCAACTCGCGGCCGAGCTTGGCGTCGGCGCTGGTCGGTAGCCAGAGGGTGACGTGCTGAAAAATCGGCGCGCCTAGCTCCCAGACACCATCACCGGGCGAGAGCGGGAAGAGCCCCAGGCTGCCCAGCACATACCAAGCGGACATCGCACCCGCGTCGTCGTTGCCCGGCAGCCCATTGACCTCAGCCGTAAAACGCTTGGCCAACGTCTCCTGCACCTTGTCTTGGCTCTTATCCGCTCGGCCCGCGCGGCCGTAGAGCCACGGGATGTGAAAGCTCGGCTGGTTGGAGATGTCGAACTCCTCCTCGGCGAAGAACGCGTCGAGCTTCTTATCGAGCGCCGCCTCGCCGCCCATGGCCTGCGCCAGACCAGCGGGGTCGTGCGGGACGAAGAACGAGAAGATCCAGCTCGTCGCCTCCACGAAGTGCTTGCCGTACTGCTTCGGGTCGAACGGCTCGATCCACTTACCGTCGGCGTCTTTGGCCTGCATGAAGCCCTTCGCCGGGTTCCAGTGGTGCTTCCAATTGCTCGCGCGGGCGTCAAAACGCGTCTGCGAGGCCGTATCACCGCGCTTTTGGGCGAACCGCGCCGCGGCCCAGTCGGCGTTGGCGTACTCCAGCGTCATGGACGCGGACTGGGACTGATCACACGCGCCCGGCACCCAGCCGAGCTTGAGGTAGGCCGGCACCGTGCCGAGGTTGAGGTAGCCGCAGGCCAGCGCCGCGCCGGGGTTGTCGTTGTCACCGTCTAGCGTCTTCAGCATCGCCTGCCACGCCAGGTCCAGATCGAGGGCCTGCCACGGGCCGTTGTAGAGGTCCTTCACCAGCGCGTCCGCCAAGATCACCACCGCCGGATTGCCCGTCATCACGCGCGAATAGCCCGTCGCGTGCCAGGTGCACTTCGGCAGCCAGCCACCTTCGGTGAAGGCGTGCAGCATCGACCACGACATATCGCTGCGCAGCTCCGGCTCCAGCAGCGTGCCCAGCGGATGCAACGTGCGGTACGTGTCCCACATGCACCAATCGTCCGCGTAAAAGCGCCGCGCTCGGCCCTTATCCGCTTGGGTGTGGGCGTCGTGGCTGTGGTGCTTGCCGTCGAACGCCGAGTGGAAGACGCCGCCCACCTCGGTGTAGTCCGCGGGCTGAAAGTGGCTGTGATAGAGCGCCGTGTAGAACGTCCGCCGCAGCGTCGGGTCGCCGCCTTTGATCCGGACCCGACTCAAGGCCCGATTCCACGTCTCGTGGGCGGCGGTGCGTACCGCCTCAAAGCGCGGCTGGGTCGCGTCGCCCACCTCGGTCGTCAGGTTGAGCTTGGCCTGGGCCACGCTGATGAACGAGATGCCGACGGCGACCTCTACCGGCGTAGCGTCGGTCTCAAACGTCACCCAAAGGCCCGCGTTGGCGCCGCTGTTTTTCGTCAGGTCACCCGGGAGCGACTTGCCGTTGGAGAAGGCGCCCACCCCCGCCAAGTCGCGGTCAAAGCGCAGGTAGAAGTAGACCTTGGCGTCGCCTGTGGGCTCATCGGAGAGCAGCAAGTTCAGGATGGGATGCACGTTGTAGCCGCCCCAGCCCTGCACCTCGCGGGCGCTGACCTTCTCGATGGCGCCGTCATCCGAGCGCGCGTTGCTCATGCCCAAGTCGATGAGCAGGCCGCCCGTGGTTGAGGCCGGTTCGCCCGTCGAGGATGTGGTGGGGAACGTGTAGCGATGCACCGCGGCGTGGGCGCTGGCGGTGAGCTCGACCTTGATCTTGGAGGCGCCCAGCGTGACGGCGTAGTAGCCCGGTTTTGCGGTCTCTTCGCTGTGAGAGAAGGGCTCGGCGTGGTCAGGCAAGGCGGTGGTGATGGTGCCGCTGTAGGGCATCATGAGCACCTGGCTGTAGCCGTTATTCGAGCCGCCGGGGCCCTCGAGGTGGGTGTGCGTAAAACCGCGCAGGTTGCCGCTACCGTAGTGATACGCCCCGATGGCGCCGTTGTTGTCGACCGTATCGGGGCTGGCGCGGACCATGCCGTGGGGCACGAGCGCGCCGGGGATGACGTTGCCGCTGCCGCCCGTGCCGATCATGGGATCTACCTCGGCGGCGAGGTCGAGGACTTGCAGCGCGACAGGGGCGACGGCTGGGTCGGTGGCCTCCGTGTCTGTTGCGGCGGTGTCTCCGTCAGGGCCGGTCGTGGCGTCGGCGGCCACATCTGTGGCAGTGGCGCCCGCGTCGTCAGCTGAAGCGGCGTCTGCGCTACACCCTGCCATGAGCGTAAGCGCGCCTAAAATCAGCGTTATGGCGAGAAAATTCGGTGTCCAACGGTTCATGGGGCCCCCTGCGGCTGCCAGGGTGACGACGATGCCGGTGCACCGCAAGACCGCTCGCACAGCGCGTGGCGCGAGCTAGAAGCTATAGAGCAGCACGTGCTTCGCTTCCCACGCCATGTCTTTGTGATCGTTCATGCCGTTGATGAGATAGGCCGCGCCATCGCCGGGCAAGAACACGCCGTACAGGCCCACCAGCTTGAGGTTCTTGCGGATCTGCCACTTGAAGTTGAAGTCGATCTCCTGGCCGATATCGGTCGACGAGGTGGTCAAATCCGGCCCCGTACCGCTCCACGCAAAGATGGGCTGTGTGGCTTGCAAGTAGGTGTAGCTCGTCTCCAACCGCAGGCTCTTCAGCACATTCGCGCCGATCTTCAGCTGCGCCACGGTGGTGTTCTCCAGCTCGCGATAGCCGCGCGACGCCGGCGAGCCCAACCCCTGCGGGCTGATGCCTTCCACGTCCGGCATCACCGAGTCTTCCCAGACGTTGGTCAGCGGGAAGAACCCCATGGTCTGGATGCGGTTGATGTTGCCCTTGCCGCTGGTGGGATCGTCATCGCCCGAGCCCATGCCGCCGACCAGGGAGATGTCGAGCGGGACGCCGATGTTCAGCCGCTGCGTGAGGTTGGCGTAGACGTTAAAGCCCGACAGCGTGCCGTCGTTGATGTCGATGAGGTTGCCCTTGTGGTCGGTGTTGGCGTTGTCATCCTTACCCGTCAAGTAGTCGAACTCGACGTTGTAGCGCAGCCCCCCTGCCACGTTCACCTTACCGGTCGCGTGGAGACCGCCGACGATGGCGCTGCTCATCTCGCTCTGAAAGCGGCTGTGGAAGTAGCCGAGCCCGTTGGGTAGGTGCGTGAACCCCTTGATGTTATCGCGGTAGTACAAGCCGAAGAGCGTGATTTTGTGGGTCCCAGTGGTGAAGTGGACCTGCGCGCCGAACAGATCCGCGTCGCCGAAGCCGTCCTCGTCGTTCATGAGCCCGCCGACCGGGTTCTTGATGCTGTTTTGGCCTTCAGCGACCTTGGCCCACCAGCCGTCGATGGTCAGCGCCGCGCTGGCTTTGAGGGTGAACTGCACGCCCTCGTAGGCCTGATCGAGCACCAGCTTATTGCCTGCCGCGTAGAGCTGTCGGCGCGGCACGACCGCGCCAGCGAGCTCGACTCATGGGATTGCCTTGACGAGCTGG
>CALENB010000104.1 GCA_937910235.1 uncultured Myxococcales bacterium
GGCGGGGCGGGTAGTGGTGATGCTTGATGGAGACCGCGCTGGCCGGGTCGGGGCGCGGCGGTTGATCGAGCAGCTGACTGGCCGATGTAATGTACGGGTGATGGAGTTGGGGGACGGTGTTGATCCTGACGATCTTGATGACCATGAGTTGGCGGGTGTGCGTGGGCTTCTTTTTTCTTAGCCAGCTGGGTTGATGGAATGAGTGCGGTGATGCAACGCGTGGTCTCGTTTGGGGTGCGACGTAACAGCAATTCGCACCGGACTATTCACCCTATGCTCAACCATCGACCCAGTACGTCATCAGTCGACGTTTGATACCTTTGACGTCGATTTCATTGCGCTCGGTGATGGCGAACTCGGCCTTGACTCGTTCGTAGGTCAGCGCGGAAATGAGGACTCGACCCGCTTCACCGCAGTGTTCGAGGCGCGCCGCCGTGTTCACGACCCGACCGATGATGGTGTAGTCCATACGCTCGCTACTGCCGAAGTTGCCGACCGTGCACTCGCCGCTGCAGATTCCTATTCGGATATCCACTCCCAACGCGAGTGCCTCCGCCTGCATCTCGAGGGCCATCCGCACGCACGCAAGCGCATCTTCCTCCACGCCGGCTGATTCTGGGTCGCCGAAAAATACCATGACTGCGTCGCCAATGAACTTATCGAGGGTGCCACCATGGCGCAGCGCCACCTGAGCCATGACATTCAGGTAGCGGTTGAGCCACGCCGTCAGCTCGTGATGATCCATGCGCTCAGCCCTCTCAGTGAACCCCCTAATATCGCTGAAGAATACTGTCAAATCACGGCGGTAACTACCGATCGTCACGTCCCGTTCGCCACGCACGATGCTCCTGTAAACCTGCGGAGAGACGTACTTGCCGACGTTGTTAGCGATAGTCGCGATGCGTTCACGCGCAATCTTCAGGGACAAGTGCGTATCGACACGGACCAATAGTTCCTTTTGATTGAATGGCTTGATGATGTAATCGACGGCACCAAGCTCAAAGCCTCGTACAATATCCTCAGTATCAACCCTCGCGGTGAGAAAAATCACCGGCACATCACACAGATCCGGATTTTCTTTAAGAAGTTTGCAGCAGGTGAACCCGTCCATCTCCGGCATCATTATGTCGAGGAGAATCAGGTCTGGTTTACTCCGCATCGCCACATCGAGCGCCTGTTTGCCGTTGCGGGCGACGTTCAGTTTGTACCCCTTGTGGCGCAACATGGTGCCGAGCACCTGAATGTTCCTAAGTGTATCGTCAACGATTAAGATGCGAGCGTCGGATGGAGACGGGTCGATCATGATTGCTCCGTGTCAGCACAGTGGGCGGCGCATCTGGCGGAATTTGCGTGTTAGGTAATCTCGTCGAATAGGTCCAGCGATTGCACGAGTGCGTCCATGTCAAACATTTGGGCTTGCTGCACCACCGCAGCGCCCCACTCAGACAACTTGGGGTAGCTATGAGCCGTTCCGAGCGCGGTCATCTCCGCGCCGAACGCTTCAATTCCTTGGATGTCCATGGAGGCCCTGAGCTCACTCCATCGAGCGCGTCGCTGCTGCAACCGCACGGCCAGAGTGCTAAGTTGGCTCGCCGGCGGCATCGAGAGCATCGCGGAGTCGACGAACGCCGCCGCCTGCGCGCTGTGCAGAATCGGCTCGACAGTCGCGGGCTGCGGCTCCGCTGCCCTTTTCCGTTCATGGTCAAGGAAGCGCGCTAACTCGCCGAATAACATGCTGCCTTGTACCGGTTTACGTAGGTAACCATCGCACAGTTCTCGGACCTGCGATTCGGTCTGAAGTAGCGCGGAAGCGGTCAACGCAACGACTGGGATGTGGGCGAACATCGGATTCTCTTTGATACGACGAGTCAACTCAAAGCCGCCCATACGCGGCATCTTCAGGTCCGTGAGCACGAGGTCAATGCCGCCGCCGGCCAGCCGGGCCAGGGCTTCAACTCCGTCCTTGGCCTCCTCAATAAGCAGTGGTTCGTCGCCAAAGAAGGCAACGATGAGCGCCCGATTGGTGGGGATGTCGTCGACGCATAGCACGGTGGCGGGCTTGAAGTGAATTAAGCTCGTGTCGCTGTCTTTCAGGTCTGCGACCGCAGCGATGGGTACGCTCGGAAACCGGAGTGTGAAGGTGGAGCCACGCCCTTCCTCGCTACGCAGGGAAATCTCACCACCCATCAATTTGACAAGGTTTTTCGTGATCGAGAGGCCGAGCCCACTGCCACCGTATTTGTTCAGATCCTGTCCACGAACCTGCTCAAATGCGCCAAAGACGATCGGTTGCTGATCCGTCGGGATGCCTCTTCCTGTATCCGCCACGGCAAATAGCAACTCCACCGATGAGTTGTCGTCTGGTTGCGAAGCCCGCACGGTCAGCTCCACGGAACCCTGGTCTGTAAACTTGATCGCGTTGCCAATCAGGTTGATCAGACACTGGCGCAGACGAATCTCGTCGAGCACGAGCGCAGGCGGCAAGGCGTCAGTAACGATGATCAACTCGATATCTTTCTCGGCACACTTCTGGCCAAAGATCGAGCGGATCTCGTCACAGACCGCCTTCAGTGATACCCCCGCCAATGCGAGTTCGAGTTTTCCTGCCTCCACCTTCGACAGGTCCAATACGTCGTTGATCAATCCCAAGAGCGATTTGCCCGAGCTGCGGATCGACTGCACGTAGCGCAGCTGACGCTTGTCGGTCACCACTTGCTCGAGGATTTCGGCGAACCCCAGCACCGAATTCATCGGCGTGCGGATTTCGTGGCTCATATTTGTCAAGAAGAGACTCTTAGCCGTATTCGCCTTCTCTGCTCGGGCGGTTTCAGCCCGCAGGTCCGCTGTGCGCTCCGTGACTGTGCGTTCGAGTTCTTCACTCTGTTGTCGAAGCGCCAAGTTCGACCGCTGCAAGCTCACCATTAGCTCCTCGCGCGAGGGCTCTCGAAGCGCTTTGCGTTGCTCGTCGATGAAGTGCTGGCTGGGTCGAAACGAGCTGTTGCCGGTGTGGATGAGCAAGTGAAGCGCCCTGCTCTCCCCCTTACTCAGCCAGCTTACTTCATCGAAAAACAGTCGTATCGACGGGGGTTCAGGGCTCTCTTGCCACGGAATCGTCAACGCGAGTGTGGCGGGGCTGGTTTCGACGTCAACGGTGACCGTTGCCGCGTCACCGAGTCGACGAGCCAGGCTCGACAGCGCGCTCGACAGCCGCGTGGCGTCAATCGGATCGATCTGCATTGCAAGGGCCAGGTGCCGGACTTTGCTCCGTGTCGATCTAATCGCGGCAGTCGAGCCTAGGGCTAGGTTCCCGATACGCATTATCTCTGCACCTTGAGCGCGATGCATGTCGCATCGTCGTGGGCCCTGCCGAAGCGAGCAATGACTTTGCCGGCGACCATGCGCGCAGGGTCCAATCTCATCTGCGGGTAGCTATCTTCCTTGAAGCGATCGCGCACGCCGTCGCTAAACATCAATACGAGAGCTCCTCGGTCAAGGCGCATCTCGTGCACGCGCGGCTCACCCATGCGCCCGCCAAGGATGCCGGCGTGCGTTGGTAGTCGAGACGGAACAGCGTTGCCCAATACCCGAATCGTTATATTGCCAACGCCTGCGAACCGAAGAATTCCAGTACCATAAGCTACATGGGCCATGCCGCAGACGGCACCTCGGCTGCCCTTGCATAGTTCATGCAGTTTACTCAATACGATGTCGGGACGGTCGCTCGCCAAGCGCAGCATGTGGTCTCCGATTGTCGCGGCGAGTGGCGCCGCCTCGCGACCATGGCCCAGTACATCTGCGAGACCAAGGAACATGCCCTCGTGGGTCGGTTTGATTACTGCGACATCGCCACTGACGAACTCTCCGCTGCATGACCTGGAAGCGAAGTCCGCCTGGAAGTGGAAGCCGGGACCGGCGAGTGTAGCGCTCACAGGTACTTCCTGGCTGCGACACGCGTGCCGACGCCCGGTCGGCTGTCGATTTCAAAGCTATCCATCATCCGCCGCACACCTGGGAGGCCAAGCCCAAGGGTGCCGCCGGTGCTGAAGTGATCCCGTAGCGCGTCGTCACAGTTTTCGATACCGGGTCCGGTGTCGTCAGCTATGATCTCCACGCCGACTGGATCGGCGAGCGCCCGCACTTGGATGAAACCACTGCCGGCGTATTTCATGATGTTGTGGCCAAGTTCGGACACCGCAGTCGCTACCTGTATTGTCTGGCCACGGCTCAGACCGACGCGGGCGCAGCTCCCATGGGTAAGAAACAGCAACCTACTCAGGTCCGCGTCGGTGGCCACGCGTAGCCGCACGGAATCTTGCCTCATGACGCCGCGGCCGACAGGTGGTCGAGACTCGCCATCGCGTCATCAACGGATAGCGTGGCGACCAGACGGCGAATGTCGACATCCAAGTCTATGAGCGATGACACGACGCCCGGCGATAGACCGCATATGGCGGCGGGGCAGCCCATCACGCCCGCTATCGACAGCACGGAGCGCAGGCCTTTGAACTCGTGCCCGTCGATCAAGTCCAGGGCCGATACGTCCACGACTATTCCGGCGCAATCGCCCTCGGCGAGGCTGCCCAAGAGTTGACGCTTCAACTCTGTCAGAACCGCCCCACTAAGGTCGGACTGGACGGTCGCCAGTAAGCGGCCGCGGGTTCGTACAACGGTCACTCTGGCGTCGTTCTGGAGCATCATGGCATTTCTTTCAGGCTAATACCAACGGCTTCAAACGCGTATTTTAACGCATCTCTCAAGTTTGCTGTCGTGCGGATATCGCCGACATCGATGCCCAAGTCGACAATGGTCTCTGCGATTTCGGGCGACAACCCGGAGATTATGCACTCACATCCCATCAGGCGCGTGGCCCGCGTCATTTTGAGCAGGTGGTTGGCCACCGCGGTGTCGACAATGGCGACGCCACTGATATCCACGATAACGATCCGCGACTGCGTGTCCGCGATCTTACGCAGCATGGAAGACATGATATCTTTCGCGCGCTTAGAATCGATCAGTCCCACGATGGGCAGCATGAGAATACGGTCCCAAATTGACGTCACCGGCGTCGACATCCGCATGAGCGAGTCACTTTGGGCGGAAAGCACTGCATTGGTGTTTTCGAGGTATGTGTTGATTACGATGTCCACGTCGACATACATCATCTTCGTGACTGCAGCGACGATGGCGTTGCGATCCGCACCTGGAGCGTCGGAGTTCACTCGGCTGACAAAGAGCTGCAACCATTGCTCCATACCGGCTAAGTAGAGACTCAATGAAACGCCAATATTGGCGTGAATCTGGCCAATTCGTCGTCTCTCACCTACGTAATCTGCGCTTAGATCGGCGCCGAAAAATGTCATCCATACGCCTGATTGGAGGCCCTGAACGCGCGCTAGGTTGTCCGGGTCTGAGAAAAACAGCGGAAACTCGGGCCGACTCTCAAGCCACACGTAGAAGTCAGCGACGACGCTGCTAAGCTGAGGTATGACCGCCGTTCCGGCCACGCGAACTCGCTCAAGGTCCCCATCGGTGATCTCGTAGCGCGAGCGCAAGATCTCAGCCTGCCTGGCATCGGTCGTCGACACAGTGTCAGATTGAACCGTGTTCAGCATGTGTACTCCTAGTGAATTTCGCGACTAGTTGTCGCGCCACGATGGGCGTACCCGGCTTGAGAAAGTGAAGGAGAAACGCGATCGCAAGCGCGTTTCCAAGCCAGCGCACAAAGTGGTTACAGTGGCGATCTCTACGGCGTTTTGAAAGCCCTCCAACGCGCCAGTGACCGTCACGTAGCGTTCTGCGATTAAACCACCTATCTGCGTGCAAGTATAGTGTTGGTCTGTAAGTGTCTGCAGTTACAAGGAACTGCGCATCCCCGAGATCACAAACACCTCCTGATTCAGTGTCGCCAGCGGATGGATAGGCGAGATGATGCCACTTCGTCCTCCAGCCACCCTGCCGAGTTTACA
>CALENB010000105.1 GCA_937910235.1 uncultured Myxococcales bacterium
CTGTACGTCCACCTCGTCTGGTCGACGTGGGACCGTGAGCCCGTGGTCACAACGCATCGACAAGGCGGCGCGGGTAGTCGACTCGATGCTTGAGACCATGGCTTGGACTCACGCGGAGATGTGGATGCGGCTGTCGGTTGTGGCGCTCACCGCGTTCTAACAATCGGCAGTGGAGCGGCTGTTGATTCCGGGGCAGTACATCGGACTTGCCGCCGCAAAGGCGCAAACGGCGGACAAGCGCAACGAGCTTCAGTTGGTGGCGGACAATCTGACAGCCGAGTTCACAGCGACGACGAAGGACTGGCCCGGCTTCACAGAGGCGCGCCGGGCCGAGCTGACAAGAGTCGCGATGGGGTGCGCGCAGGCGCTTCAGCGATCGAGCTCGTGCGTCGAGGGGCGTAACGGCCATCTCGCGCTGTTTCACCACGGAATTCATCGACTGACGCCGGCAAAACTGCGAGCGCTGACGGTGACGCATAACTTCCACATCGCTCGCGTCGACGGCACCACGCCGGCCGAGCGGCTCTTTGGACTCGTCCACGCGCCGCTCTTTGAGACGGTGCTAGGCCGGCTGCCGATGTGTTCCCAGCCGGCTCGGAAACGCTCGGATCAGCGGCGGCGCGGCGGCACCAAAAAGGCGGCTAAGCCTGGCGTTTGGACGAAACGATGATCGAGGCCGCCTGCGTCGGAGAACCTCTGGCGGAAGTGAACAGCCCAGGCGCCGGGGAACGAAGAAGAGACGCCGAATCCCAGCCCCGATCACAGGACCCTGGACCCGCTACAGGAACGCCGCCAGATCCGTCGCCGGCCCGATGGGCACGATCCCCGTCGGGTTGATGGTGGTGTGGCTGCCGTAGTAGTGCCGCTGGGCGTGTCGTAGGTCGATGGTCTCAACCACGCCGTCTACCGCGCACAGCCGCCGCACCAGCGCGGTCAGTCGCGGATAGTCGGCGAGCCGCTTCAGGTTGCACTTGAAGTGGCCGTGGTAGATCGGGTCGAAGCGCACCAGCGTCGTAAACAGCCGCCAGTCCGCCTCTGTCGCGGTCTCGCCGACCAGGTACTTGCGACCCTCAAGCCGCGCTTCGAGCCAGTCGAGGGTCTCGAACAGCGCGACGACCGCCTCGTTGTAGGCCTCTTGGGTGGTGGCAAAGCCGGCGCGATACACCCCGTTATTCACCGTCTCATAGACCCGCGCGTTCACCGCGTCGATCTCCGCGCGCAGGGGCGTCGGATAGCTGTCGATGCCGTCGCCGCCCGTGCCGAGCTCCGCGAAGGGGCCGTTGAACATGCGAATAATCTCGGACGACTCGTTGTTGACGATCACCCCGCGCTGCTTGTCCCACAGCACAGGCACCGTCACCCGACCCGAGTAGCTCGGATCACCTTGGGTGTAGACCTGATGGATGTAGTCCAAGCCCGCTATGGGCCCGGGATCCTGGGGATCCAGGACCCAACCGTGCGCCTCCATGAGCGGCAGCACGCCCGAGACAGAGATGACCGACTCGAGACCCTTGATCTTGCGAAAGATCAGCGCGCGGTGGGCCCACGGGCAGGCCATCGAGACGTACAGGTGGTAGCGACCGACCTCGACCGGGAACACGTCGTCCGCAGGCGTGGCGTCCGCTGCGTCGCGTACCTGAACGTGGTGGCGATATTGCGCGTCACTTCGCACGAAGCGGCCGCCTGACCGGCTGGTGTCATACCAGTCGTCGCGCCACGCACCATCGATGAGCAAGCCCATGGAAACCCTCAGCTGTCATGACTCGTCGCAGCGCAGTTCGACGCGGGCAGACTAGCCCTTGAAGTTCAGATCCAACACCACGCCGTCGCGGATGAGGTCGTCCTTCTTGCCGGGGTACTCGATCCCAAAGTCCTTGCGATTGATGCTGAACTTGGCCTGGGCTGCGATCTTGCCGCCGTCGATGGCGACGGTCGCGGGGAACGTCACGTCTTTGCTCGCGCCACGAATCGTGAGCTTGCCAGCGATGGTGTGCGTGCCTTTGCCGTCGACGCCGCCCGCCTTGACGCTCGTGGAGACAAACGTCGCCTTCGGGTGCGTCTTTACGTCGAAGAAATCAGGCGATTTGAGGTGTCCAGTGAGCTTGTCCGACCAGATCGGGGTGGGCTTCTTGAAGTCGGCGACGACAGAGTCCATGTCGATCTCCACGGTGAGGCTGCCGCCTTCCGCCTTGCCGTCGGCGAGGGTGAACGAGCCAGTCCACTTGTCGAACTTGCACTCGTGGCTCCCTGTCACTTTGCTGCCGGTGAAGATGACGTCGCCCGAGAGCGCGATGGCGCCCGCTGCCGCCGGCGCTGCTGCCGCTGCTGCTGCTGCGGGTGCCGCTGCCGGCGCCGCTGCTGCGACCTTCTCAGCGGCGGGTTTCGCCTCCGCCGCTGCCGGCGCTGCCGGCGCTGCCTCGGCCTTCGCCGCAGGTTTGGCCTCGGGTGCCTTCACCTTCGCAGCCGGCACTCCTTTCGACGGATCCTTGGCGCAGCCGCTCAGACAGAGGGAGGCCGTGAGGCCGATAGCGATCGATAGTTTCAGCATGGTTCGCATGGCGATAGTCCTTCGTACGTGGGATTCGAGCATTGGGGGATACAGGAGCAGCTCGGTATGGCCGGGAGCATCTACCGGGATCGCCTGTGCAGCAAGTCGCCGTGGTGCAACGGCGTGTTCCGATTTCGCACCTGATCATGGCTAGTCGGCGCACTGCGCGGCGGCGCCGGGGTCTGAAGAACGCGTCAAAGCAGGGCAAAAGCTGGGCATCGCGCGTCGCCTATCGGGGCGACAATCTGACCGAGGCCAATGGTTCCTTGAGCCGTCGCCCATCCGCGGGCAGCATCGCCGCCTCTCGACGCCGCTTTCTCCCGGAGCCCGCCATGCACCCGATCCAAACCGCCTACGATGACCTGACGCAGCGGCTCTCCGAGCTCACCACGCTCGACGAGATCGAGGGCCTGCTGCAATGGGACCAGGAGGTCACCATGCCGCCGGGCGCGGCGGCGTCGCGGGGCCGACAGGTGGCGACGCTTGGCGTCGTGCGGCACGAGCGCGCGACCGCCGCTGAGCTTGGCCGTCTGCTGCACCAACTCGAGGATGACCAGCAGCTCGACCCACTGCAGCGTGCGAATGTGCGCGAGGCCCGACGCGCCTACGAGCGTGTGCACAACGTGCCGTCGGAGCTGGTGCGCCGATGGGGTGAGGCGACGGTCCGCGCCCATGGCTCCTGGATCGCCGCGCGCAAGGCCTCAGACTTCTCGCTGTTCGCCGACGATCTGGCCGAGCTGGTCGCCCTGGCGCGCGCGCGGGCGGCCGCGATTGACCCCAGACGGCCGGCCTATGAGGTGCTGATCGACGCCTTTGAGCCCGGGATGACGATGAAGAAGCTGGACGACGTGTTCGCCCAGCTGCGCGATTTTCTGGTGCCCTTCCTGGCGCGCATCCGTGCGCAGCCGGGCGTGGACACGACGATGATCGCCGCCGATGTACCGGAGGCGGAGCAGGAGGCCGTTGGGCGCGCGCTCGCCGAGACCTTGGGCTACGATTTTGCGCACGGCCGCATGGACACCGCCGTGCATCCCTTCTGCGGTGGGGCTGGGGCCGCCGATGTGCGCATCACGACGCGCTATCAGCGAGATCGCTTTCAGCAGAGCCTGCTCGCGGTCGTGCATGAGACGGGGCACGCGATGTACGAGCAGGGTCGTGACCGCTCGCTCGCTGACCAGCCGGTGTCAATGGCGCGGTCCATGGGTGTGCACGAGAGTCAGTCCTTGTTGTGGGAGACACAGGTCGCCCGTTCGACAGCGTTCTGGCAGGGCCGCCTACCGTGGCTGCGTGGGCGATACCCGTTTCTCGCCGACGTGGCGGTCGAGACCTTCGTCTCGGCGCTGAACTCGGTGAACTTCAACAACGAGATTCGTGTCGAGGCCGACGAGGTGACCTATCCGCTCCACGTCATCTTGCGCTACGAGCTGGAGCGGGATCTGTTCTCCGGCGCGCTGGAGGTCCGCGATCTTCCCGCCGCCTGGAACGCGCGCACCAAGGCGTGGTTGGGGGTTGAGCCGAGCTCGGACGCGACCGGTGTGCTCCAAGACATCCATTGGTGCATCGGGGCGTTCGGCTATTTTCCGAGCTACACGCTGGGCGCGCTCTACGCAGCGCAGCTCTACGCCGCCGCCGGTCGCGCGGTGCCCGACTTAGCGGATCGAATCGCAGCTGGTGACTTTGGCGCGCTGCGTGACTGGCTCCGCGCGCATGTGCATCAGCCCGGGAGTCGCTGGGAGACAGATGAGCTGATCCGTCGCGCGACTGGCACCGCGCTCGATCCGAGCTGGTACATGGCGCACATTGAGCGACGTTATGGTCGCCTCTACGGCTTGACGGTGGGCAGCGCCGCGACCGAGGGATAGGCGGCTGCGAGGACGGCGTGCAAGGCGGCTACGTCGCCGTCATTCTCTACGTGCAGGTCGGCGAGGGCTGCCGTTGCGATGAGCTGCTGCGCGGCGACGTCGGTGCTGTCGAGCTCGGCCTGCTCCTGCCGCAGAAACTCCTCAAACGTCGTCGCGTCGCCGCCGCGATTGCGCGTGACGACCCGCTCGTAGCGCGTGCGGGCGTTTGCGTGGACGTCGAGCAGCCCGAAATCTGGGGCGATCCGCAGCGCTTGCACCTCCGCCGGATTCCGAACGCTGTCGACCACCCACCGGTCGCCGCCGAGCTCGGCGATGTGGTGTAAGCTGCGTGTACCCAGCACGGCGGCGCCGCCCTCACGGCGCAGTCGTCTGCCGCCTGCGATGAGGTTGTCACGCGTCACCTCGAGCCCGCGATCGCGCAGATCACGGCGGATCGCGTCGCTCATCGAGGTGTATTGGAAGCCGCGCGCCGTGAACCAAGCGGCGACTGTGCCTTTGCCAGCGCCGTTTCGCCCTGTCAGACCAATGATCATGTGCTGAAGACTCCGGGTCGCGTGGTGCGCACGACGGTGTGGTTCCCCTCGGCGCCGTCGGTGTGCAGCGCCTCGCCCTCGGCATAGGCCTTCCGCTGCACGATCCCCAGGCCAAGCCGCTCACCGCTGGGCAGCTGGTAGCCGCCGCCCGTCCAGCCGGCGCGGCGACCGGCGTCGGTGCGCAGCTTGCGTCCAGCCTGCGGCGTCTCGTTGCCGTCCGCCGTTAGCCAGACCAAATGACGCCGCAGCTGTCCCCGCCAACTCTGCATCGCGAGCGCTTCATGCCCGAGATAGCAGCCTTTTTGCAGATGCACCGCGTCCGCGAGGCCGAGCTCCAGCGGTGTCGTGCCGCTGTCGTCGATCAACTCTGAGGCCAGACGCGGCTCCCCAGCCTGGATGCGCAAGGCCTCTCGTGCCGCGTGACAGCCAGGGCGCGCGCCCGCCGCGATCATCGCCGTCGCCAGCGCCCCGAGCGCCGCCCGCGGCACCTGGGCCGCCCAGCCGGGGACCTGCGTCGCCTCAGGGCCAAGCGCCAACGGTTGGGACCACACACGAAGCGCGTGGCCCTGCCACGACGCAACGGCGGTGCCGCTGTCTGGGATCTCCACGCCGACGGCCGCCGCGATCTGTGCCGCCGTCCCTCCGAACACCTCGATGAGCGCCAAATCGTCAGTGATGTCGAGCTTGATGCGCTCGGATACCCGATAACCCATCAGGGCCGCCACCAGCGCCTCGGCGCCGGCGCGCGCCGTCCAGAGCACGTCGCGGTCCGCCTCCGTCACCTGCCACCACCAGCCAATCAGCGCGCCTTTGGCCGTACAGAGGCTATTGCGCAGACGGGCGCCCGGCGCCATGCCGTTCACGTCCTGCGTCGTCACGGCGTGCAGGAAGCGCGTCCGGTGTTTGCCGGTCGCCACCACGGCGACACAGTCATCCCGGCCGAAGAGCACCGCACCCGCGTCGATGTGGTCGACGATCGCTTCGTCGCGATCATCCAAGATCCGCCAGATCATGCAGGGATCCTCCTCAGGGTCGCGGCGGGACGGCGCCTATTGCTTGAACGTAAACGTCTTGCCGTTGGTCGACCAGGAGCGCCAGTCGCCAAACTCAAGGTCGAACGTCGAGAAGCCGTTGATCGACAGCTCCGGCGCGAAGATCCGGTCGACACGCGCCACAAAGGGCACCTCGATCGGCGGGAAGACCGTGATGTTCTCGAGCGCCTGGAAGTCCGGCAGCGCGATGCTGGTGCTCAGTGGGTCGAGGTAGAGCCACCAGAACGGAAAGCCCTGGCCGTCGATGTGCACCCGCGAGACCGACGCCGTCGGACCGGGCGCCACGGCCCACTCCACCTTCATGCTCTTTGTCGCTGTGCCGTCGAGGGGCCGGGTGACCGTGGGCACCGTGAGGAACGGCCCCAGCCACAGGCCCGGTTCGCCGACCACGAGCGTCGTGCCCGTCTCGAGCACCGCGATGGCCATCGGCAAGACGTTGCGGCGCTGCAGGCTCTCGTTGGTCAGCCCCAGCGGCGTGCGTTGCCACAATCCACCATCTTCATCCGCCAACATCAGCGTGCCTTCGGCCACCACAGCCAAGCGCCGCAGCGCAGGGATCTTGTCGCCCTTGGTGCCGGCTGGCCAGCCCGACGTCCACGCCAGGCCATCGGCGGAGGTGAGCAGCACGCCGGCGTTGCCACTGGTCGCCGCGGTCCGCCCCGCCGCCCAGAAGACGCCCTTTGCGCTGCGCGCCACGCCAAACAAGCCCGCCGCGGCTCCGCTCGGGTCCTTGACGGTCGTCGTTTGGGCCGACAACACCGCGCCGCCGATGGCGACCGCGACAACCGCCCCATTTGCGCCGACCGCGACCGCGCCCGTCGGCGTGCACACCACGCTGCGCAGATCCGCGTTGGTTCCGCTTGGCACCTTGGTCCAGATTCCGCCCGTGTTGACCTGGAGCGCGCCCGCGTCGCCCACGATGACTCGGCCGAGCGCGCCGTGGCAGACGGCGCGCAAGTGGCCCGCGATCGCGCTCTTCTCGAGCGTCACCTCCGGTCCCTGTGGGCCCGGCTGCAGGCGTCGAATCAAGCCGTCTTCACCCACAAGCGTCGCGTCGGTCGGCGTCCCCGCCGCCGCTAAGACCACGGCGGGCTGCGCGTAGGGGTCGACGATGCCTGGCAGCCAGATCAGGTACAGATCCGGCGCCGCACCCCGAAAAATCCGGCCATCCCGCGCCGTGAGCAGCACATCGGTCGCTTCCCCGGGCAGCGCGGCGACGAGCGTGGTGTGAACGCCC
Source organism: uncultured Myxococcales bacterium (assembly GCA_937910235.1). Classification (GTDB taxonomy): domain Bacteria; phylum Myxococcota_A; class UBA9042; order UBA9042; family UBA9042; genus UBA9042. The sequence continues at coordinate 7,233 of CALENB010000105.1, forward strand.
ACCTGCTGCTCCAGCCACGCCCCATTGCTGCGAACGAGCAGGTTGTCGTCACCGGGCCGCACGACGTTGGCGTGCTGGGTGCCGGCCTCCATCGGTGACGGCGTCGCACCTTTGCCGAAATCCACCACGACGCGCCACGTGTACGTCGTGTCCGTCATCTCCACGGGCAACGTCAGGGGTTGCTCGACCAGGAGCACCGAGTCGAGCACGCCCGTCTCGCCCAACTTCTCCGCTTTGCGGCCCACCTTGGCGACCGAGACGTAGCCGTCCGAGCCGAGGTTGATCCAGCCGTCCAGCGCGAGGTCGCCACCGTTCCCTGCGGGGTGAAAATGCTGCGGATGATCCAGGCGCACCGGCAACGTCCGCCTCAACGGAATGTTGAGTTGAATATCCAGCCCTTCCACCACCTGACCCGGCTGCGGAAAGATGTGTCGGCGCACGCCCATGGCCGTCGCTTGGAACGTGCCGTCATTGCGGCGATAGCCGCCGACGCAATAGACCGCGAGCTCGTCGAGTCGCGACGTGATCTCGTACGCCCCCGTCTTCTCGTCCACCTTCATCCCTGGTCCGGGCGGCGGGTTCTCCGTGTCGAGGCCGCGCGTGCTCGTCTGGCAGGTGATCTCGCGAATTCCGGTCGAGGGCCGGCAGACCTTGCGAGAGCCATCGACGACGTCCAGCGCGCACGTGAAGTCGGTCTTGCAGTCGGCGTTGCTCTGGCAAATGTTGAAGCAGCGCGCGCTCACGCCGCCGGTCTGGATGCAGGCCCACGTGGTCGGATCGCCGCCTGTGCTGTCGTTTTTGCAGTCGATGTCCTCGGTGCAGAAGTCGCACAGCGGCCCTCCTGTCGAGGGTTTGAGGCAGTTGGTCGGCGGGGTGAGCATGTACTTGTCGATGTCGAGCACGGTGCCTTTGAGCGTCGCCAGCGGCAGGCCTGGGCCGCCGGTGCCGGGACCGGAGCTGGGCGGTGTCCAGGGAAACAGCAGCAGCGTGGCGTTGCCGACCTCAAAATTAACGATCGAGCTCGCCGAGAACTGCGGCTTGGTCGCCGAGACGGTCATGG
>CALENB010000106.1 GCA_937910235.1 uncultured Myxococcales bacterium
GTGCAGCCCGTCGCCCCAGTGCAGCCCGTCGCCCCAGTGCAGCCCGTCGCCCCAGTGCAGCCCGTCGCCCCAGGCCGGCCCGTCAGCCCGGCTCAACGCCCCGCTGCGCCCTTGCCGAGAGCCCCCCTCGCCGCGACGGGCGCTGAACGACCGGCCCGCCGCGGCCATTTGGCGAACGCGCGCCTCACTGGCACGCGTCGTCGTTACCAACCGCAGGACGATGACGCGACGCAAGCGCTGGTGCCCGTGCCAAGCCGTCGGGCGCCACAGAAACCGTTCAAGCGTACAGGTGAACACGCCGCCAGCGCTGCGTCGCGTCGTCCACCGCAGCCGGTCCAGTCCGCTGAAGAGTTGACTGATCCACGCGCGCCGACCCCCGCCGATTGGCAGGCGGCCGCGAGCGATTTCGACAGCAAGATCGGAGAGATCGGCAACAGCGAGATCGGTTTGGGCGGGATGCCAGATGCCACGTTGCTCGATCCTGCGCTCTTGGCGCAGCTCAAGGCGCTCGACAATCCCGAAGCGCCTGGGTTCGATTCGCGTGGTTTTGATGCCCCCGGGTCCGATCCCGACGAGACCGGTCCGACCGGCGCCCACACCGGCGCGCCGCACCGCACCACGCTCACCGCCAAACGGCAGAACAACAGCTTGCCTCGTCCGCGGCTGACGCGCGCTCGCTATACGGCCCACGACCTGCCAGCGCAGGCCCGCGGCGTGAACAACGACTTGAAGACGCTCGACTTTTTCATCGAGCGCGGCTTCTACGAGTCTGCGGTGGCGCTGGTGGATGATCTCGCCAAGCGTCATCCGAACAGCGAAGAGCTGCGTCTGCGCCGGCAGCGAATCGCGCAGATGAAGCACTAGAGGATCCCGCGATGACAGACTTTGCAGATAGCCCGTCCGCGGGCTCCCCCAGCGCTGCGGTGACGTTCATGCCGACGTCCAGGCCGGAGCCCCTCGAGCTGCAGCTCGGTGAGGAGGCGTTGGCCGCCCGTGAGATCGAAATGGCGCTCTCGGAGGCTCAATTGCGGGGCCACGAGGCGCATGTCGCCGCGCTGGGGCCGGCGCTGCAGGCGCGTGGCGCGTGGATCGACGGCCAAGTCGATCAGATCGCGACGTGGGCCGCGCGCGCCGGCGTGGACGCCGCAGACATCCTGCACGGCCTCGGCGGCGGTGCAGCGAAGGAAGAGGCCGATCTGAAGCGCTACGTTCAGCGCTCGGAGACGTTGCTGATCGGGCGCGCTGCGATGATCGCGACGCGCGCCGAGGTCGTGGAGCGTCGCGCGGAGCAGCTGATCGATCGTGAGCAAGAGCTGCAAGCGTTTGAGCAGGCGTTTGTGCGCGCCGAGGTGCGGCTGACGGCGCGCGAACGTCTGTTGCGCGAGGCGATCGTGCGTCTGCAGATCTCCGCGCGCGGAGACACAGCGCCGCCGTTCCAGCCGACCCCGCCGTCGTCGGAGACGCAGGCCACGTCGGAGGTGCGCGCCGAGTCGTCGACGAGCCATCGCCATGCCGCGACCGTGTCGATGAGCGCCGTGGAGAACCAAGCGCTTGACGCAGCCGCTGAGGGTCGCCAGGAGTCGGCGCCGCCGGTGCTAGACTTCTCAACCGACCACGTGTGGGGCGCTGGCGCGAAGTCGAACCTCATTCGGAACCGCACGCCGCAGTTCGCGTCATTGTCGCCGTCATTGTCGCCGTCATTGTCGCCGTCATTGTCGCCGTCGTTGTCGCCGCTGTTCACCGCTGGTGGCCCAGCGAGAACCGATGCCGCCGTGGGTGAGCTGAACCTCGCCGGCTATGTCTTGCGCCGCAGCGCAGTCGAGGTCGATCGCACCAACGGCGTTGTGTTGGCCTCCCTCGCCGAGCCGGTCAGCCTCGCGGGACGCGTCGATCTGGTCGGCAAGAACGGTCGTGGCGAGACCCAGTGTTTCACGGTGCGCGTGCAGCTGGTGATGCCTGGCAACGACGGCGTCGGCAGCGCGGTCGTGCTGTCGACCACCAGTTGGTCAGCCTTGGATTTTGACAACTTCGAGGCCGTGCTCGCGGCGCTTCCCTGACCCCAACTCGCGCTCAGAGGTCCGATCTTCCGTCGAAAAGCGCGGCCACGAGCGTGCGCAGGTCTTCGGGCAGCGGGTCGTGAAACCTGAGCCGCTCTTGCGTCACGGGATGCACAAAACCGAGGACCGTGGCGTGCAGCGCTTGCCGCGTGAGACGACTCAGGGCGATGATCTCCGGCCGCGTCACGGGCGTCTTGGGGTGGTTTCGTACCCCGCCGTACAGGGCGTCACCCGCGATCGGATGACCGCGATCTGCCAAGTGCATGCGAATCTGGTGCGTCCGCCCCGTCTCCAGGGTGCAGCGTACCAAGGAGCACAACGCCGAGCGGCCGAGGACCTCGACATGCGTGATCGCGGTCTTGCCCTCGGTGACCCGACCCGAGAAGCGCTTTCGCTCGCCCGGATGCCGCCCGTGCAGGGTCTCGATGGTCAGCTCGTCCTGACGCAGCCGCCCCAAACAGACCGCGACATAGGCCCGCTCGATGTCATGAACCGCGAACCGCTTCTGCAGCGCGACCATCACCTCGGCGTTCTTGCTGACCACCAGCAGGCCGGACGTGTCCTTGTCGATACGATGAACCAAGCCGGGCCGGATCTCATCACCCGCGAAGTTGGCGAGCGCTGGCACGTGATGCAGCAGCGCGTTGATGAGCGTGCCGGTCGCGTGCCCAGGCGCGGGGTGGACCACCATGCCGGCCGGCTTGTGAACCACCAGCAGGTGTTCGTCCTCGTAGCGGATATCGAGCGGCAGCGCTTCGGCGGCCGACGACGGCGCCGGCTGCGCGACGACGGTGATGTGAACCACAAACCCGGCTCGCAGGTGATGGGAGGGTTTTAGTCGGCCGCGCGGATCGCTCAACCGAACGTGATCATGACGCAGGTGCCAAGCCGCCCGCCCACGCGACAAGCTCGGCAGCGCCCTGCTGAGGAACGCGTCGAGGCGCATGCCGGCGTCCGCTTCGGCGACGGGCAGCGTCAACTCAGGACGGGACACGGTCACCCTGGGCCGCATCTGCTCAAACCCAGTCTGCTCAAACCCAGTCTGCTCAAACCCGGTCTCTTCGTGTTGGGGTCGGGCCGACGCGTCGTCACCGATCAAAGCAGCCTCACCTTGGCGATCAGATCATCCAGCTGCCGTCGCGCGTGTTCGTCGACGATCTTACGCAGCTTCTCGACACCGATGATCAGCCGCTCACGCTGCCGCCAGTCGATGCGCACGGCCTGTTTCGCCTCGTGCAGCGCTTTGTCCCACTGCCCGACCTGCGCCAAACCCACCGCGTACGCCCGCTTCACGTCAGCGCGCCGCTCCTTGCCACGCTCCGCTGCGCGCTTGAGCCACGCCAACGCCTCGGGGTGTTTGCCGCTGGCGCTCAGCGCTTTGTACTTGGCGATGTAGGTCTCGATCTCCTTGTCGTCATCCAGCGCTTTTCGAGCCTTGCGCTTGGTGACTTCGACGCCGCCGCGTTTCTCAACGTGGCGCATGATCTGGTCGACCCGCTGCTTGTCGGCGTCGCTCGCCAGCGTCGCGCGCACCGACTCCAGGCCGTCCAACAGCGCGTCGGCCTCACCCTTTGACACGTCGAGCGTCACGTTGGCTTCGTGCCCGCTCTTGTCCCACTTGTGGTTGTGCGCCAGCGCGATCGCATACTTGCGCTTGAGGTCGCTGCGCCCAAATCCCGCCAAGGAAGCGGCTTCACCGTAGGCGGTCTCGGCCTTGTCCCAGCGTTTGGCCTGCACCCACGTGTCGCCTACGCCGGCCCAACCCGTGAGCCGCGCCGCGTTCAGGCGTTTGCGATCCGCGTCGCGCAGCCGCGCGTAGTCCGGTTGGTTCGGGCTCAGTCGCCGCGCCGCGAGGTTCGTCACCTGCCACGTCCGAATCTGGGCCACTGTCTGCCACGCCTGCTCATGACGGAAGGCGCGCTCGGCGTTGGTCATGTAGCCGGTGTTGCCCTGATGACGCTCCAGATACGGGCCAAGCAGCTTGGTCGCCTCGGTGTACTTGCCCTGCTCCATGAGATAGCGCGCCTTCACGTTCAGCGCATACACCTCGTCGGGCTTGAGCTTCAACGCGTCCGCCAGGGCCTTCTCCATCACGTCGGTCTGCCGGGCTTTTTGCGCGAACATCGCAAGGTTAACCTGCGCATTCAACAGATTTGGGTAGAGCTTGAGGCTGCGTTGGATGGACGCCACCGATTTCGGCGCATCCCGCAAGTTGTTGTAGCAGAGCGCCTCGATGAAGTGATTCTGAAAGTCGTCCGGGTTGATCGCGATGGCTTTTTGGATCTCAACCAACGCCGCAGAGGGGCGGCCGCGCTTCTGTTTGGCCCGCGCCGCGGTGAAACCCTTCTCCGCTTCGATCAACCTGGGGTTGGTCGTGTACACAAACCCCACGGCGACGACCGCACCCACGGCAAGCGCGACCTTGGCGGCCGTCGAGGGCGGTCGTGGCAGCGAAAACGGCCGCGTCGCCGCCGCGTCGTCAGGCTGCATGGCCCTCGAATCAGCCCCGATCACGGCGTCGTTGAGCAGCCACTGTTGCTCGCGCGCATACACCCACGCCGCGCCGATCACGCCGACATGCACGAAAAACAGGAACGTTGGCGCCGGCAACTGAAAGGGAAAGCTCAGCAACGCGTCGCCACAAATCGCGACGATCCCGGCCAGCGAGGTCACTGAGGCGAACGTCATCCACGCGATATCCTCCCGATCGCGCATGGCGGGTGGCGTCTGCATCGCGACGGTGCGCAGGCTCATCCACGCCACGACCAGGAGCAGCGCCATCCAACTGACAAAGCCCTGCAAGCCAAACTCGCTCCAAAACTGCAGGAAATCATTGTGTGCACGGGTGGGCTGCTTGCTGATGGAGAAGTGGTCGTTGTTCTCCCGCTGCGTCACATACACCGGAAAGAGCACACGCCAGTTGCCCGCGCCGCCGCCCAGAGGCCGGGCCTTGATCGCCTCCCAGGTGCTCGACCACATCATGAAGCGCATCGACCAGTGCGGCTTCTCGAAGTCGCCCACGGTCGCGAAGAGATCTGTGATACCCATGCGGCGCTTCTGATCGCCGACCCCTTCGTCGAATTGGGCCTTGAAACCGCGGTCGATGAGCACCGTCGACGCCAGCCCGATCGCGAGCGCGCCGCTCAGCACCAACCCGGCGATCAAAGGCAGCGCGGACCGCTTGGGCTTCATCACATCGGGCTTTTCGGCCGGAAGATCAGCCTCGAGGACGCCCGCCGCTGACTTGCGACCGAGGAGACGACCGATGCCAAACACCGCGATGGCCACGAGGACACCGAGCATCGCGCCGCCCCAAGCTGATCGCGTCACGCTCAGGCGCAGGTAGTACAGCAAGACGAAGAGCAGGATATTTGCGCTGAGCCCGACCACGATGGCCAGCTGCGCCTGCCCACGCCGCCACCAGCGCAGGGCCATGGCGATGAGCACGTAGCCAGCCGGCATCACGCTCACGATGAGCTGCGCGGCCATGTTGCGGTTACCGAAGGTGGAGCCTGGCTTGTTGATGCCGACCCAGCGGCTGGCCTCGGCCGGCAGCAGCCCGGCGATCTGGTGATGCTGGGCGATGCCATAGATCGCGACCTGAAAGCCGCCCACGAGCATACCGCCAACCACGTAGAACAGCTGCCGCGGCGTGCGCACCGTCGCCAACGTCGCCACGCCGATGATCAGCGCCGCGCCCCAGCGATAGGCGTCCATCTTCGCGAAGATCGAGAGCTCACCGCCCGTCTCGCTCGGCGCGATGGCCACTCCGATGGCGATCGACGCGATCAGACCGACCAGCGGCCACGTCATCGGCGTCTTCGGCAGGCGGAGTTTGCGGCCCAACAGCGCGAGCAGCGCGACGGCGGCGAGCACCCAGGCGGCGCCGCTGGTCAGCGCGAGGGCCTTCGGCAGCTGGTACAGATCGCGCAGTCCGGGCGTCACGATCGCTGGCAGGATGGCGCAGAGCAGGCCCACCGCAGCGGCTGGCAGATCGTCCAACAAACCCACGTCGGGGTCGACCGGCGCGGCAGCGACGATGACCGGCCTGGCTTGGATTCGGGCCGCGGGCGCCGCCGCTTTGGCAGCCGCCCTCGCCTCCTGCCGCGCGCGTCTCGCCGCTTTTGAACCGACGGCCGGCGCTTTCGCGTCGCCTGTTGTCGATCCGTCTGGCGTCGCGGAGTCGGTCGACTCCTCGGTCGACACGACGTCTTTAGTGTTGCGATTGCTGCGATTGCGACGCGCCACGGCGTGCTCCTACGGCTGGTCTGGCCAAGTTTGGGGCGCGCAGGCTACCAGCTTGCAGCGCCAGTGGCAGCGGGCTTTGGTGCGATCGTGGCGCTTGCTCAGGGCTGGCGACGAATCGACAAGATCACCACGTCACTCAGCGGCTTGTCGGCCGGGTTCGCCTTGCTGCCCGAGGTCTTCACGGCCGCGATCTTGTCGACGACGTCCAAGCCGCTCACGACGGCGCCAAACACGGCGTAGCCGTAGCCGGCGCTGCTGGTGTCCTTGTGGTCCAGGAAGGCGTTGTCTTTGTGATTGATGAAGAACTGCGACGTAGCGCTGTCGACCACGCTGGTGCGGGCCATCGCCACCGTGCCGCGCAGGTTCTTTCGCCCGTTGGTCGCCTCGTTCTTGATCGGGCCGTCGGGCTTCTTGGCCTGATTCTGAGCCGTAAAGCCGCCACCTTGGATCATGAAGTTCGCGATCACGCGATGAAAGAGCAGCCCGTCGTAGAAAGACTTGTCGACGTAACCGAGGAAGTTGGCGACGGAGATGGGCGCCGCGCTCGCGTCGAGGCTGACCACGATGACGCCCATGTTGGTCTCAATCACCACCGTAGGTTGCGCCGTCGCCGCCGCGTCGTCCGTCGATTGGGCCGCGTCCGCCAGAGCTGTGTCCGAGTGGGTCGCATCCGACAGTTGACCGCTAGCCTGCGCGCTACCGGTGGGCGCGACACACGCTGAGAGGCCGGCGATGATCATGACCAAGCTCAGCTCGGTGAGCGCCCAGCGCGGGTCGCGCCTCATTGCGGGCAGGCGGGTCGGGCGCTGATCGGTTGCTTTCATTGGGATCTCCTTGGCCAATTGCGGCCGAGTCTAGCGGCATGTCGCGACCACGGCAGACAATTTTCAGAAAAAAGGCCATCGCACCCGACGATTTTGGCGCGCTGTGACGTCGTACCAGGGAGAGGCGCGGAGGTACGGTATGCACGAACGAGCGATGGAGATGGAGATCATGGATGCGTCCAATCGACTGCGACAGCGACGTTGCCGGCTCGCTGGCGCTGATTTGACGGAGGAGCTCGCGACCCTGGCAGCGCTCCAGGCCGCCGCCGCTGCCCGACCCGAGGCTTGGCGGGTCGTCACGGCCCGTGTCGGCTCCGCCGCGTCATGGTGGTTGTTGCAGGTGGCCCTGGCTGTGGCGTCTGCCGGGTTGCCGTCCGCCGCGCGTGGGCTCCTCGGCTCCTTGCCCGGGTTGCCGCGGCAAGACGCGCATGCGGCCTTGCTCGACGAGCTCGTCGACGACATCTGCGTGCCACGCCTGGGGGTCGCATGATCAGCGGCGACGATGTGCGCATCTGCGCCTTGGTGCCCAACGACGCGGGGTGGCAGCGCGTGAGTCTCGCGCGGCCCGTCGTCCTGGGCTCTGGACCGGAGGCCGACGTGCGGCTGCGGCGGCTCGCGCGGCGCCACTGCCGGCTTGAAGACCACAACGGTCAGGTCGTCGCTCAGGACCTCACCGGCGGCGCCCTGACCGTCGCTGGCCGCAGCGTCGGTCGGCAGGTGCGCCTGTCCGCGGGCGCCGTGCTGCGGCTCGCCGGCGTGCCGATCGTGTTGCTGCAGGAGCGCGGCGCGACGCCCTGGTTGAGCTGCGGCGCGTTGGGTTCGGCCTGCCCGAAGATGTGGCGCGCCATGGCCGAGTTGGCGTTGGCTGGCGAGAGCGGGGCGCCGCTGCTCGTCACGGGCGAATCCGGCTCTGGCAAGGAGCTGGCGTCCCGGGTTGCGCACGACGCCTCGCCGCGCGCAAACGCTGCTTTTGTCGCGCTCAACTGCGCCGCGCTGCCGGCCGGGTTGCTGGAGGCCGAGCTCTTTGGTGCCCGCCGTGGCGCCTATACAGGGAGCGTTGACCACCGCGACGGCGCGTTTGTGCGCGCCGACGGTGGCACGTTGCTCCTCGATGAGGTCGGTGAGCTCAGCGCCGCGGCGCAGGCCGCCTTGCTTCGTGTGCTGGAGACGG
>CALENB010000107.1 GCA_937910235.1 uncultured Myxococcales bacterium
CTTTGTCAAAGTGCGCGACGCCGCCCGAAAACCGCTTGAACGCGCCGAAGTCTGCGGTGTGGATGCGCGCGACGCCGGCGCGCTCCTTGGGTCGCAGCTTCACGCCGAGCGCCTTGATGAGCTTGCGCACCAGGGACTTCTCGAGCTCAAAGAACGCGTCACGCTCACCGGTCATCTCTTCGGCAGGAGCACGGCGCCGCCTTGGACCGCGAAAAGTCGGGCGTCTAGCCGCATCTTGGCGCCATGAACGGTGTACGTGCCCGCCAACAGATGACTCGCACCGACGAGCTTGCCGATGCGCGCGGCCGTCTTCTTGTCGACCTTGCCCGACACCCCCAACTTCTGCTCGGCGAGGATCGCCTGCAGCCGACCGCGCTCGATCAGGGACAGCGCCGCGACCTTCGACAGATCGGTGGTCAGCATCGACTGCAGGCCCTTGCCGAGAGACTGCAGCCCTGCGTCGCTCGAGGCGTTGGCGAACTCGAGCACGGCGATGCGCAGCGTCGGCGGGCTGGCGGCGAGGCTGGGCTTGGCGGCGAGCAGCGTAACGGTGGTCGCCACACCCAGCCAAAGCAGCCTGCGAGCCCTGTTGCATCTGGGACGGTTCATGGCTCGGCTCCTGGTTGCGGCACCTCGTCGGCTTGAAAGTACAGTCTACTTTCGAGGCGTGGACAAGGTGTGGGGCCAGCAGCGCGCGCGCGTCGCGGTCGGGAGATCAGTGCAGGCGCGTCGCTGCGTCGGTGACGTCGGCCAGCCGACGACGCGCCACGGTGCATTCGCAGGTGCCGGGGAACCGGGCTGCGATGCCTTCATAGAGCTGCTGCGCGAGGCAGACCGCGCCGAGATCTTCGGCTAATCGCGCATGCAGCAGCGTCGCGCCGGGATCGCCCTCGCGCAACGTCGCCAACATGCGCACGGCGCGATACAGGCGGCGACGGCGGCGACCACGGTTGCAAGCGTGAATCAGGTTGCGCAGCACCCGCTCGATGATGGCGCCGGTCGACGCGGCGGTCAGGTAGCAGCGCTCCCACGGCAACGCGCCACCGGAGAGCTGGCTGACGATGTCGGCGCAATCGGACTCGACGAGGGCGCGACCGGCGCCGAACGGATCGACCAGGACGCCGTCCACACCCCCGACACGCACGATGAAATGCCCGGGCAGCCCCACCCCCACGACGTCGAGGCCGGCGCGCTGCCCGACCACCATCCACACGCTCGAGAGCAAGATGGGCTGGCCGCTGCGGCGCCGCACAACCTCCGTAAAAGCGCTGTTTCGGGGGGCGTAGTAGTCGGTCGCGTCTCCTGTGAAGTTCGCGCCTTCAACCAGCACGCTGTAGAGCCCGGCGGCGGCGGCGTGGGGTGAGCTGCCGCTGTGTCCCAGCGAATCGCGCAGCTCGCGAGCCCAGGATTCGAGCCACCCGAGCGCGTGCGCGGCTTCGTCTTCGCTCGCGCCCTCCACGGCGAGCAGGGCGGCGGCCAAGTCGTCGGCGGCGATCGCGGCCAGCAAGCGGCTCAGGCTCCGCTCGTCGGCTGCTGTCCACATGGCGCTGTCGACCTTCGTCACGGTTCCCTCACTCGCGGCTACGCAGCTAGCCTAGGCCAATCCGCCAGAGTTGCGCGTTCTCCGGTCGCACCCGTCGGATTGCAAAGGATTTCTGTCGTCGCCTACGCCTCGTTCGACGCGCCGACCTCGCCCCCGTTGCGAGGCAAGAGATGCCGGCGCTATGCTCGCGCGCACCTTCGAGGAGGAACCTGGATGAATGGACCCGTCGCACGAGCCGAGCTGGAGCTGGGCAAGACCCAGTACCGCGCCCTGCAGAACGTGGTGTATCGCACCACCCGACTGCAACGCCACGAGGCGCACGTCGGCCCCTGGCGCGTGCCGTACTTGCGCGGCGGCAAAGGACCAACGTTGCTGCTCATCCACGGATTTGGCGACAACAAGGAGACCTGGGCGCCGCTGATCCTCCTGTTATATCGGCATTTCGACGTGATCGCGCCGGACCTGCTGGGTTTCGGCGAGGGTCCTGTCGTCGCGTCAGAGCACATGGTCCCGCGCGAGCAAGCCCGCACACTGCTCGGCCTGCTCGACGCGGTGACGGACGGCCCGGTTCACGTGGTGGGCCAGTCCATGGGCGCCATGGTGGCGGCGTACATGGCGCTCGCTGCCCCCGAGCGGTGTCAGACGCTCGCGCTCGTCTCGGCCGCCGGCGCCGCGGGGCCCTCACCGGAGGTGACCAGCCTTGTCGAGTCGGGCAC
>CALENB010000108.1 GCA_937910235.1 uncultured Myxococcales bacterium
CACGCCGGCGGGCTGGAGGGTGGGATCACCACCGGCGAACCGCTGTTGTTGCGCGTCGCGATGAAGCCGATCAGCACCACGCTGACGGCCCGCGCCACGGTGGACCTCGCCACCGGAGAGGCCGCAAAGACGGAGTATGAGCGCAGCGACATCTGCGCCACGCCGCGCGCCGTGCCGATTTGCGAGTCGATGGTGGCGCTCGTGCTGGCGGACGCGCTGCTCGAGAAGCTAGGCGGCGATAGTCTCAGCGAGATGCTGCCGCGATTTGCTACCCTACCGCGGAGCCGCTTGGCCGACCTACAGATGAACGCGCAGCCATGGCGCATTGGATACGAAGGATGACGCGTCAACACCGCACCGCTTGGGTCGCCATCGCCGTCACGGCGGCGCTCGCCAGCTGTGGCGGCGGTTCGACTGGAGCGGTGTTCATCGAGGGGGTGGCTAGCGTCGACGCCGTCTCCGACGCGTGGCTGGATCCCGACGCGAGCGGCGCGCATCTGAGCGATGGGCACGCAGACGACGCGACTTCGCTCGACACGACAGCCGATTTCGACGCCCCAATACAGGTGGACACTGTTTCGCACGTTGACCTTGTTTTGCAGGCCGACAGCGTCTCAAAGCCCGACAGCACGGGCGATGCGGGCCAAACCGACGCGCTGGCCGCGCTGGATGCAGGCCCCGCGGCGACGAGCTTCAAGGTGCCGCCTGGGGTCACCACCATGGTGCTCGGCGAGTTCAGCCACAAGCAGGGCGACAAGGTCATCGGGCCGCTGTCGGTGAAGATCCCCGCCGACGCGATCTCGTTCACGCTCTCGTTCGACGGGACCCATGGCATCACCTATGGCGTCGATGCGCTGCAGGGGCCGGGTGGCAAGAAGCTGGTGAAGACGGGCTGGGTCAACAAGTCGGAGAACGTCGGCGGCCAGATGTGTCTGTCCTGCAAGCTGCGCGTGACCACGATGCTGAGCGCTGCTGGTGCGCTGCTCCCGAACGCGCCGGATCTGAGCGTCGCCGCGGGCACGTACACGTTCAGCGTGCTGGCGCTGAAACGGACGCTGATCACGAACTATCAGCCGCTGGCGATCAGCTATCCGCCCGGCAAGGTGCGGGTCACCGTCGCCATCAAACATGCCGTCAAGAGCGCCGCGGCCACCCAGGGGCTACCGCTCGTTGGCGCCCTCGATCTCAACTTCTATTTCACCGGCAGCAATGGCCTCACCGCGGCCTCCGCCCCCAAACACACCGCGTTTCTCGGTTGGATCGCGACGCTGAAGACGACGTACCAGCAGGTCGGGCTGAGCATCGGCCAGGTCCACTACCACGACCTCGACGCTGGGTATCAGGTCATCGAGGGGGCCGTGGGCTTCGACAAGGGCGACTTCGAAGAGGTGGCGGCCCTCACCAAGCAGAGCGCATGGGGTGTGAACCTCGTGTTTGTGCGGGAGATCGCGTCACCCTATGGCGGCGCGGTGCTCGGTATCTCAGGTGGGGCGCCGGGGCCGGTCGCGGTGCAGGGCACGGGGCGCTCCGTCGTTATCGTCACGACCGAGTCGAACGTTGGGCCGGGTATTGTCCCCGATATCGGCCTAGTCATGGCGCACGAGCTGGGCCACTACCTCGGCCTGTTTCACAACAGCGAGAATAACTTTGGTGGGTTCCAGCCGGCGATCGATGATCCGTTGTCGGATACGCCGTCCAATGACAACAACAACCTGATGTACTTCAACGGCGCGACCAAGGGCGCGAGCCTGAGCGCGCAGCAGGGCGTCGTGATGCGCGGCAACCCCTGGGTGCGCCACGGAGGCCAGCCATGATCGTGCCCCGCCAGCCGCGATCGCGCCTCGTCCTGGTCGGCGTGGCGCTCACCTGCTGCGGCCTGGGTGTGCTGACCCCCGCGTCGCTGGCCGCGACCCCCGCAGCAGCGCCAACGCGGGCGTCGACGCCGGCCGCCAGACCATCGCCGCGGGCGGCCTTGCTCGCAGCCTTGCAGGGCATCGACACGGTGCCGAACGCGGCGGCCCTGCGTCGCGCAGCGCCCGACAATACCGTCGCTGAGTTGGTCGCCATCGCGACGGATGCCAGGATCTCGGGTTGGATTCGTCTCCGCGCCGTGAGCGTGCTGCCGATGCTCGGCGCGCCCGCCGCTGACCCGCTGCGCCAGCTGGCGGATCGAGGTGACCTCTCCACGCGCTTGCGATGGTGGGCCGTCTACGGCTGGCTTCGCAGCTCAGTCCCACCCGCGCAGGCGCTCGCCCAAGCCAGGCGCTGGTTGGCCAGCCCGGATTGGCAGGTGCGCGAGGCCGTCGTTCGCGGTTTGCGCCACGTGACCGGCGAGCCCGTGACCCGCTTGCTCCAGCAACACGCCGAGGTTGAGCGGGACGCCACGGTGCGCGCCGCGCTCCGCCACGTCGCGCGTCGCCGCTAGCCCGCCCACAGCGCCCCGGCACATCGCCGCCCCCACAGCACACCGTCGCCCCCACAGCACACCGTCGCGACAGCGCCAAAAACCAGGACTGCCCCGACGACACATGTCATCGGGGCAGTCTTGCATCACCTAGGCTGCCACCCTATTTGGAGAGGGGCAGGTTATGTGCGGGCAGAAGCCTGAGGTGCGTACCGAGGCGCGCAGCCTCGGTGTCGTTTGTGTTCCGAACAACCGCCCATGGGGAGAGGGGCAGGTTGAGTTGGGCGGTTGCCCGGACACGTTGGGTGGAGCGGTTCGCGGCTCCGGCGCGGTCTAGCCACCTTGGCGTCGACACAGGGAACTAAAGCAGGGAACGTGCCAACCGCCGCCGAAACAATGTCAACATCTTGATCACACAAGATAAAACTGTGCATTTTGGACGCTTGGCGGGTCTTGTTTCTGACAGTTGAATAACTCAACATGTAGAAATCGTCTGTATAATCTCTCCACACACCCCGAGATTCGCTCGCTATGCGCCAGCGCCGACGGCTGCTACCTTCCGCGCGCGGTGTCGCAGGCGCCGCTGCCCGTGCCGCGGCGACCGCCGTGTCATCGCACCAGGAGGCCTCATATGCGCTCGCTCATCTCTTCTCGTCTTTGCACGCATCAGCTCGCTCGATGCACCCGTGGCGCCGTGTTTGCGGGCTTTTTGACCATCGCCGCCTGCGCCAACCCGCAGCTCACCGAGGCGCCCGCACCAAAACCTGTGGCCGCTGTGAAGGCGCCGCGAGCCGACGACGCGTTCAGGGATTTCGGCGGCAAAGTCGTCGAGGTTGGCGAGGCCTTTCGCCTTGAGGCCATGGATATGGTCGGCATCAAGGGCCACCGCATCGTGATTCGCATGGTCAAGACCGAGTGGACCTCGAGCGAAGGCGCTGACGGCAAGATGGTCAAGGAGGGCACCGCGGACCTAGAGGTGCAGCAGGGCGACCAGCGCAAGCGCAAGCGCATCGACCAAGGCGAGACGCGCACCGTGTTTGGGGCGAAGATCACCGTCAAAGGCGCCGGCGAGATATACAGCCAGAAGCGGATGCAGTACGTGCCTTGGGTCGAGATCGTGGTCAACTGATCGCGTCGTTCAGCCCGGTCGCGCCACGCTGACAGCTCCCGGTCGGGCGCTACGATGCGTCAGACCCCATCTTCCCCGCCTCTGCCTTTGGAGTTCGATTCGATGACCGCCACTCACAAGCAGCGCTCCCTCTCCGGGATCAAGCCCACCGGCCAACCGCATTGGGGCAACTACTTCGGCATGATCGCACCGGCGATCGGGCTCGCGGCTGAGGCTGAGGCGTACTACTTCATCGCGGATTATCACGCCTTGACGACCGTGCGCGACGCCGCCGCCCTGCGCGCCGACAGCTACGATATCGCCGCAACCATGATCGCCAGCGGCCTCGATCCGGCCGCTTCGGTGCTGTGGCGGCAGAGCGATGTGCCCGAGGTGTGCGAGCTGACGTGGCTGCTGAGCTGTGTCACCGGGATGGGGCTAGTCGAGCGGGCGCATGCCTTCAAAGACGCGCGCGCCAAGGAGAAAGACCCGAATTTCGGCCTCGTCACGTATCCCGTGCTGATGGCGGCGGACATCTTGCTGTACGACTCCGACGTGGTGCCGGTGGGTAAAGATCAGGTGCAGCACGTGGAGATGGCGCGCGACATGGTGGGCTACTTTAACGCCCAATTTCTCGGATCGAGCGGCTACGACAGCGCTGGCGTGTGGGACGGCAAGGGCCTGAAGCGGCCGGCGGCGCGTGTGCAAGCGGACACCGCGGTGGTGCCGGGGCTCGACGGTCGCAAGATGAGCAAGTCCTACGGCAACGCCATCTCGGTCTTCGCCAGCACCAAGCAGCTGCGCAAGCGGATCATGGCGATCAAGACGGACTCGACACCGCTCGAAGATCCCAAAGATCCCGACACCTGCCTCGTGTTTCAGCTCCATGGTCTGTTCGCCCCGGCCGATGAACAGGCCGCGCTCGCTGACCAGTATCGGGGCGGCAACTTCGGTTATGGCCACGCCAAGCTGGCGCTCGTCGCCCAAGCGGAGGCGCATTTTGCGCCACGCCGCGAGCGCTTCAACGCGCTGATGGCCGACACCGACACGCTCGAAGACATCCTGCGAGACGGCGCGAAGCGGGCACGGGCGACGGCTGAACCGGTGATTGAGCGGGTGCGCAGCGCGGTTGGATTGCCTACGCGGCCGATTCGCTAGGGAGCTGCTGTGCGCGGAGACGGCTCAGATTCGAAGGACCCGGCGGTGAACCAGGCTGCGGACCCGTCCGCGCGAGCGGGCGAGGTCGGCCGTGCCGACGCCGACGTCATCGATGTGGACGTGATCGACGTCGAGGTGTTGCCCGCCAAACGGGGCACCATCGCGACGGAGCGCGGTCGCACATTCGGCGCAGATGGCCACGTCGAGTCCCACCCTTGGCGGCCGTTTAGCGGCGAGGGCCCGCCAGTGCACGTCGCCTCGGACGCTGGCTGCGCGCCCGGATTGCTGCGGTGGATGGGCTACGCGCTCGGCGCGGTGCTGCTCGTCGTCGCGGCGCTGGCGCTGTTGCGGGGCAGTGGCATGACCACGACCGAAGCGGTGAGTTGGCTGCGCGCGTCCGGCGCGGTTGGTCGCGTCGCGCTCGTCGCCCTCGTGGTGGTGGTCACGCCGCTCTTTGTGCCCAGTGGCCTGATGGCGGTGCTGCCCGGCTACCTGTGGGGCACCGTCGAAGGCACCGCGCTGATCCTCATCGGCGCCGCGCTCGGTGGGCTCCTGAACATGTGGCTCGCCCGCCGCGTGCTGGACCGACGTATTGCCGCCATCGTCAACGCAGCGCCCATGCTGGGCATCCTGCGTGAGACCATCCGGGTCCGCGGTTTTCGTATCGCGTTGGCCCTGCGCATGTCGCCGGTGACACCCTATTCCATGCTCGCCTATCTCGCCGGCGTCGCTGGGCTGTCCTATGGGCGTTTTACGCTCGCCTCTGTGCTCGGCGGCATCCCGTGGACCAGCGTGTATGCCATGGCGGGCGCGCTGCTCGCGTCCACCGCGCAGGAGCTGCGTTTGGGCGAGCAACCTGAGCTTGGGCCGGAGACAGTCTGGCTGCGATGGCTTGGCTTGGGCTTCACGGTAGCGGTCGCCGTGTGGATCGGCCGAGCGGCGCGCAATGATCTGGCGCGGGTGCGGCGAGAGACCAGCGGGCTGCAGTAGGACGGGACGGACGATGCGCGATACGACAACTCAGCGGCTTGGCACCAGCCGGACACCGTCGCACGAGCCACCGCAGCGGCGGTCGTGGGCACCACCGCGGTCGCTCCGGTTCGGGCGTCGTGCGCCCCT
Source organism: uncultured Myxococcales bacterium (assembly GCA_937910235.1). Taxonomy (GTDB): domain Bacteria; phylum Myxococcota_A; class UBA9042; order UBA9042; family UBA9042; genus UBA9042. The sequence goes on from CALENB010000108.1 coordinate 5,790, forward strand.
GGCGTCGGCGTCGCTCCTGGCGCTGCTGGTCGCGGCGGTCGCCTCGCTTCCCGGCTGCAGCGACAGCAAGACCAGCGCGGCCGCCAAGCCCGACGCGGTCGCCGACGGCGCAGACGGCGCCACCGCCGGCGACGGTGGCTTCAGCGACGGTGTCTTCGGCGACGGTGGCTTCGACGACACGGCAACCGACGCCACCGCCGACGCTGGCCCCGCGACGTTACCCGCGCCGACGACCCGCGTGACCTTCCTCAACAGCGGCCCCGCGCGCCTCGAGGTGAACCTGGATCGGCGAGACCTGCGGCTGTCCTGGGACGGGGTTGAACGCACGGTCCTCGACTTGGACGAGCTGCGCATCGGGCGCGTGCCGAAGGTCGACTCGGAGCGCAACTACGCGCCCACGACGTTGGCCGAGGTCCCGATCGACGACCTGACCTGGCTCGGGGTGACAGACGCCACGTTTGTGGCGCATCCCGTGATCGCCGCCAAGCTGCCGGGCGGTCTCGCCCTGGGGAGCGACGGGGTCACGCTCGCCATCGCGGTGACGGACACCTTCGGCAAGCCTGCGCCCGGGTGGCAGCTGCACATCGACTCGGTGGGGCAGGGTGGCTTCCGTTGTCGCCTGGAGCTGGCCGACGCCGTCGAGCGCGTCGCGCAGGCCCAAGATCTGGGTAAACCGCAGGTCATCTACACGGGGATCGCCGCCCGCCGCGGCCCCGCAGAGCGCTTCTACGGGCTGGGTGAGTGGTTCGATCGGCCAGAGCACACCGGCACCATCCGGCCGATGCAGATCGAGGTCGCGCTAGACACAGTCAGTGGCTACAACGAGGCTCACGTGCCGGTGCCCTTCGTGATTGGCACCAGCGGCTGGGCGCTCTTCGTCGAGAACCGCCGGCCGGCGCTCTTCGATGTCGCCAAGACCGACAAAGAGCGCGTCAAAGCCCTATTTTACAGCGCAGGATTCGACTTCTGGCTCTTCGCCGCGGCCCAACCGCTCACGCTCGTCAACAGCTACACCCGGGTCACCGGCGCGCCCGCGATGCCGGCGTCCTGGGCCTTGGGACCGCTGATTTGGCGCAACGAGAACAAGTCTGACGCGGAGGTGCTCGACGACATGGCGGCGATTCGGAGCAACGATCTGGCCATCACGGGCATGTGGTTCGATCGACCCTTCGACACCCACGTCAACAACTTCGAGTTTGATCCCAAACGCTTCTTGGACGCCGAGACGATGCTGAAGACGGTGCACGCGGGCGGCTTCGCGACGGCGATGTGGTCGACGCCGTACGTCGAGAAAGGCGCCACGCAGTTCGACAAAGTCACCGCTGCCAAGTGGTTTGTGGACGTACCCAGCCTCGCCAAGCAGTTCCTGAACTGGGGGCCGCCGCTGGACCTCACCAACCCCGACGTGATGGCGTTTTGGCGCGATCAGATCAGCAAGATGGCCAAGCGCGGCATCAGCGGTTGGAAGCTGGATTTCGCCGAGGACATCCACCCCGGCCTATTTCAAGTGCGCACCCACTTCAACTTTCACGACGGCTCCGACGAGCGGACGATGCACCACGGCTATCCGCTGTTCTATCATCAGCCCTACGTCGACAACTTGCCGGCCTCGGGTGGTTTTATCTTGGCGCGCGCGGGCACGTATGGCGGCCAAACCCTCGCGTCGATGATCTGGCCGGGCGATCTTGACGCCAGCTTTCATCCCAATGGTTGGTGCGAAGGCGGCGCGCCGTGTTCGGGTGACAAGCCCCACGTCGGCGGGCTGCCCTCGTCCGTGAGCGCCATGCTCGGTCTCGCCGCGAGCGGGTACCCGGTCTATGCCGCGGACACGGGCGGCTATCGCGGTGGTCGGCCGACCAAGGCCTTGTTTCTCCGCTGGATGGCGCAGACCACCTTCTCCGTGGCGATGCAGCTCGGCGGCTCCAAGCAGTGCAATCCGTGGGACTTCGACACGTACGTGGGCGAGTGGGGCACCAGCACCTTCGACGCCGAAGTGCTCGACGCGGCGCGGCTCTACACCCGCCTGCACATGCGGCTGAACCCTTACATTTACAGCCTTTTGGCGGACGCACACGCCCACAAGCCCGGACCGATGCGGCCCTTCGGGCTGGTCTATCCCGAGCTGATCAAGGTCGATGGGTTCCTGGCGCTGGCCGATACGCAGTACCTGCTGGGGGACGCGATGTTAGTGGCGCCGGTTGTGGACGAGCTGCAGGGCCGCGACGTGCTGATCCCCGGCGGCGTCTGGTTCGATTGGTGGACCCACAAGCAGGTGACCACCCCGGCCGGCACCTCCCCGGGCGCGGGCTATGTCGTGACTCGGGCGGTGGGACCAGCAGAGATCCCCGTGTGGCTCAAGGCCGGCGCGGTCGTGCCGATGCTGCGACCGACCGTCGACAGCCTCTATCCGGCGACGGACGCCAAAGTCGACTCGTTTGCCAACGACGCTGGTCGGCTCCACGTCGTCGTCGCGCCAGGGCCGGCGAGCAGCCGTGTGCTCTACGACGGGACCCACCTCGGCCAGAAGCCCGCGGGCAAGGCGACGGAGATCACGGTCGCCCCGGGCGCGCTGTTCACCAAAGGCTGGGAGCTTGAGATCTGGCAGCCGGGGCAGCCCAAGACTGTGGCCGTCGACGGCGCGGTCGTGCAATCGGTGCCTGATGAGGCGGGGGCGCAGACCTGTACCGCCTGCTGGTGGCATGACGGCAAGACCGGCACGCTGCATGTGCGTCTGGCCGCCGGCGGTCACGCGGTCGCGGTGTTGCCCGAGTAGCGGGGTGCAATCAGGTCTCAGCGGTGACGGTAGTGGCCGTGTCGGAGCCGCCGAACGGTCGCAGCTCGTCGACGCCATACCGAAGCGCGTAGGCCTCTTGCACGCCAGGACAGTGCGCCAGCGCAGCGCAGGATTGGCAGCGCTCCGGCCACACTTTCAGCTCGGATTCGATGAACCGGATGGGGTAGATCTGCTCGCCTGAGACGTCGTCGAGGTAGTGGGTCTCGCCAAAACCGGAGCGGCTGCCGTCACGGCTGCTGGGGTCGCCGTGCACGCAGTTGGGGATGCTCTCGGTCAGCAGGCGAACGCCCAGGGTCTGCGCCACTTGCTGGGCCTCGCGCAGCGGCTGGCGGATGTCGTCGTAGCGCAGCTGAATCGCCGGCCAGTCGCCACCTTTGCCGCCTGTGTACGGAAAGCAGATCTTGAGCAGCGTGTCGGTGCCAAACTCGGTCGCTGAGAAGCGGACGAACGCCGCCAAATGGCCGAGATTCCAGGTCGACAGCACGAGGTTGAGCATCACACCGACGCCGGCACTACGCAGGTTGCGCACCCCGGCGAGGGTGTCGTCATGGGCCTGAGCGCTGAAACCGCTCATCGCGCGGCTGGCCTCGGTTTCATGGCTATGCAGGCTGACGATCGCGCGCTCCAGGCCGAGACCGACGCAGCGCTCGGCGAAGGCGGTGTCGACGAAGGTGCGGCCATGGGTGTTGAGATCGAATGTAATCTCACGGGCCTGCAGCGTCTCTGCGATGGTGAAGAAGCTGGGATGCAGGGTGGGCTCGCCGCCGGTCAGCACGACGCGGCGAAAACCCCACACCGCCAAGCGCGCCACCCGCTGGAGCAGGGCCTCCTCCGAGATGAAAAACGCCTCCGGTCGCCCCGTGTTGCTGCACATAGGGCACTTGTTGTTGCACATCTCGCCGAGGCGAAACAGCGCCATGCTGCGGCTCGTGACCGGGGCGCGGTCGCGGCGCCGCTTGCGCATGAGTCGTTCGCTGGGCATCGTCGCCACGCCGTCTCCTAGGGGGCCCCCAACGAGGGGCCTCGCGTGTCGAGCCTTGGACACGCACGGCGCAGTCTTTCATACGCGGCGGGCGCCTGCGAGTCCGCGTGAGTAACCCAGGAGTGGTCATGACGAAGGACGGGCAGCCCGGAGACGACAACGGGGTCGCAGCTGGCGCCGACCGCGCCAAAGACGGCGCGGACGGCGGCGACGCTGGGACCGCCTCGACGCGCGGTAAGCCGCGCTGGTCGGCGGACAAAAAGAGCGCGCCGCGGCGCGGCGGACCCAAGCGGCGTGGTCCCAAGCGCGAGGGGCAGGGCACCCGTGGCGGCGCCAACACCGCCGCGATCACCAAGGCCGAGCGGCGCTTGAATCGGCGCGCGGGTCGCGATGACGCCGGCCCTGGCGTGCCGAAAGCCGTGGAGCGCACCGGGGCCGGAAAGCTCGCGATCCAGACACCAGCGCGCCTCTCCGTCGACGACAACGCGCGCCTGACCTGGATGCTCGACCTGCTAGCGTGGACCGGTCATGGCGTGGTCGCCGGCCGCATCGACCTCCGTGGCACCAGCGCTGCGCTGCCGCCGGTCGTGTTGCCTGAGGTGGGCGCGGAGCTGCTGGTCGCGCTCGAGCCCGTCGATGCGATTCGTCGGCTGCGCAGCCGTCACCGCGCCTTCAGCCAAATGGCCGGCCGCTACTCGGCGCTGCTGCTCGCGGCCCGGGATGCTGGGCGCCGGCTGCGCATCGAGATGTGGGATCTCGACGAGCACGGCGCGCTTCGAGCCCCCGATCCAAGCCTGGATCGGCTCTGGCCGCAGCTCGCGAGCTACCTGGAGGGCGAGGTGTTTCTCGGCGACGAGGCGACGTTGAAAGCGCGGATGGCGCTCGCGCTCGCGACGCCGCTGGCGCCGTCCCTCGTCGCCCGAAATCCCGTCGCCTGGGGGCTGCATTTGGCGCAGGGGCCAGGCGTGGTTCAACCGGCCGCGCTCGGCGAGGACGCGCGGGTCGAGGATGCGCTGGGCGAGGATGCGCTGGGCGAGGTGGCGTCCGGCGCGGTCGATTCGCTCGTCGACGATGATCCGAGCGCCGCCGCACCCGAAACCGCATGACCACCGCCCCAGCCGACTGGCGCGACCGTGTCATCGCCGTCGTCGGCTGCGGCGGCCTCGGCGTCCCGGCGGCGTGGACGCTGGCGCTCGCTGGCGCACGGCAGCTGCGGCTCATCGATGACGACGTCGTCGAACTCAGCAACCTTCACCGCCAAGTCCGCTATCGCGAGGCCGACGTCGGCGCCCCGAAGGCGGCCTGCTTGGCGGCAGCGCTGCAACGCCGGTTTTCCGGCCTGCAGGTGGATGTGCGCCGGGCGCGCCTCACCGCCGCGTCAGCGCCTGCGCTGCTGGCGGATGCCGCGGCCGTCTTCGAGGGCAGCGACGACGCGGTGTGCAAGTTCGAAGTGAACGACCGGGTCGTCGCGGCCTGGGCTGGCGGCCCGGGGCCACGCGTCGGCGTGATCGCAGCCGCCGTCGCGCGCCGTGGCCAGTGGATGGTCCTGACGCCGGCTGGCGCTTGTTATCGCTGTCTGTTCGAAGCGCCGCCGCCGCCGGAGAGCTTGGCGACGTGTGAGACCGCCGGTGTGCTCGGCCCTGTGGTTGGCCATGTCGGCGCCGCTGCGGCCCGCGCCTTGGTCGCTGAGCTGATGGGACGGCCAGATCCGGCGCGTTCAGCGCTCGTGCGGTGGGAGGCGGGTGCGTACCGGCGCACCGAGGTGCGACCGGCGTCCGATTGTGGCTGCGGTGTGGCCCGGCCTACATTCGGTCTCCGCCGCCCCGACTGACCTACATTTGCGGCGGCGCCGGTTGCTCGCCTTCGACACGACCGGCCGCACGCGGCGTCGGTGCGGTGCGCGCGCGGCGAGCCGCGGGGGCGCGCTGGGGTGTGGTTCCCGATGGCTCACGTCCGGCGCGACGGCGAACGGCGGCGCGCCGTCGTGGCGCCGCACGTCGCTTGACCTTGACCTTGCGGCTGAGCTTGCCCTTGCCCTTACGGCTGAGCTCGCCGCTGCGCTTGCCTGGGCGCTCCAACTTCCAGAGCGCGGCGGCATAGGGCGCGCGATGGCCACAGCGCGACTTAAACGCCACGCCTCCGTGCGATTTTGCGCCAAGCCGCGCCGCGCCATTGCGGTAGAGCAGCTGGCCGCCGTAGCGGCGTAGCCCGTACGCCCGACCGGAGACGGGTGTGCAGACATAGGCGGGGAGCTGGGCTATTGGGAAATGGCCGGCGGCGGTTTTGCGGCGCGACGTCGCCTGCGACGTGGCGGCGCAGCGGCCCAGGGCCGGAATACAGACCGCGTCACGCATCTTTCCGAGGGCGCCACGGGCCCGGAAGCGACCGCAGACGACGACCCGCTTCGCCGTCAGTCGGCCCAGGGTGGCTTGCAGCTCGAGATCGCCATAGGCGTTGCAGCGCGCCGTGACGCCCGCAGGTGGCGGGTCTCCGGTCCACAGCGACAGGGCGGGCAGCTTGCGCAGCGCCGCCACGCCCGTCGCCGCCTCGACGCCGCCGCTCGCGGCAGGCGCGGCAGGTTCGCCGGTCGCAGCGCCG
>CALENB010000109.1 GCA_937910235.1 uncultured Myxococcales bacterium
ACCAGCGCGCGAGCGGATCATCTCCACAACCACCGCCCAGGGGACATCGCGGCGCATCGGCTCGCAAGTGACCTCGAGCAGGTTGTAGAGCTTAACGGGGTGGTTCTTGACCTCGGCGCGGAAGGCGTCGAGCAGCATGTTCTTGCCCATGCCTGCTGCGCCCGAAACCAGGCAATAAAGCGGCCGCGAGCGGACTTCGATATCGTCGAGCAAGGCCCACAGGCGACCGAGCTCGACCTCGCGGCCGACGAGGGGGAAATCGCTGGTCCAGGGATCGCAAAGCAGCAGCAGGTGGTGGGTCTGCTCGCGGACGTAGAACGTCTCTTGGGCGTCTTGGTGGCCCGTCACCCGAGCGATCAGCACGTATGGGCCGACGGGTAACCGCTCGCCGAGGATCGGCGTGCGGCCAATCTCCCAGCGGGTCGAGACGGCGACGCCGTCGCGGTAATCTTCAAACGGAATCGCGAAAACGGTCGCGCCATTGGGCTGGCTGCGGATCTCCAGCGAACCGAAGACACGCCCCTGCTGTTCCGATCGCTGTAGCTCGTGCGCCAACCGAGCGAAGAACAACTTCGTCGCCGCGTCTTGGCTCGCCTCCGCTTCGTCGTGGCGCGACCAATACAGCTCGATCAACCGTTCGCGCGCACCTTCATGGTTGTCGGCTTCGATCGCGTCGCGCAGCAATTCGGTCACCGTGCCAAAAGCGTGGGCGTGCAGCACGTCGAGCACCGCGAGTCGGTGCCTCAGCGTGAGCAGCTGCTCGCGTTGGCCGCGGTCGTCCCACGGCCGCACCATGCGCGCGAGGTGCTCCTCTTCCTGGCGTAAATAATCGCGCTCGGCGGCCATGGCGCGGTAGCGGCCGAGCTCATCAATGGCGCGCTCAAAACAACTCGCGGCACGCGCGCGGCGGCGTTCACGCTCCGCCTCGCCAGCGAGGAAACGCTCAAGGCCGGTCCACACCTCCCGCATCGATTGCGGCCGCGCGTCGACGGACTTCTCAAGCATCCGCATCACCATCGACTCAAGCTCCGCAGGCACGTCGCGGTCGCGGGCGACGTCGGACGGCGGCAGCGGTGTCAATGTGCGGGTCGCCTCAAGCTGCTGCTCGCTGGTCTCGCCGCCGAACGGTCGCCGCAGCGCCAGCACCTCGTAAAGCATCACGCCGACGGAGTAGATATCGCTGCGTTGGTCGACGAGCGAGTCGCGCCCCGACGCCTGCTCCGGGCTCATATACGCCGGCGTGCCGACGATAAAACCCTCAGCGTGGTTGCCCGAGCCAAGGCGCTTGGCGATGCCCCAGTCCATGATCTGAACTTCGCCGAATTCACCGAGCAAGAGGTTGTCGGGCTTGAGATCGCGATGCACGACACCCTTGCTGTGCGCGTATTCAAGCCCTTGTGCGAGGGTCACGAAGATGTTGACGAGGCGCCGCGGCGTGTAGCGGGCCTCGGCGTCTTTGTCGCCGATGCGCAGCCGATCAATCACCTCGCCGAGGCTGGTGTTGCTGACGAGCTTCATCGTGTAGTAGTACGGCGTACCGTCGAGCCGCGTACCCACTTCGTGCACCGGAATGATGGTCGGATGCTCAAGTCCGCCGATGATTCGGGCCTCGCGCCGCAGCGCCATGACGTGCTCTGGGCTATCCGCGTGCGAAGCGTGCAGCCGCTTGAGCGCAACATCGCGGCCCAACGACCGGTCCGTCACGCGCAACACTTCGCCCATGCCGCCACGGCCGAGCAAGCCGATCTCCAAATACCGCCCCTCATGCTCGGTGATCTGCTCGGAGGATTCGCCGCCTTCGATCCCCAATATCTGCGCCGACGTCAAATTACGCAGCGCATCCGCGGCTGTATCATCCCGCACCCGCGTCATATCGTCGTCTGCAGGCCGATAAGCCGGGTATTCTCCGGACATCATCGTAGCGGCGGAGTCGGCAAGGTCAGGCGCGTAATCGGTGCCAGGTTCGCCGTCAGGCACCAGCCCCATCACCACTTCGCTGTGCCTACGCGGGTGCAAGGCACGGTTGATCTGCGCCTCGTCAAAACCGGCAGTCGTGCGAAAACGCTGTACGCGCGTGCGGTTTGGGTTGTCGTCGCCCTTGTCACTCAAACCGTCGTCTCCGGCAACAACGCGGGTGCGTCGCGGCAGGGAGGCAGCGTAACAGCGCGGCGGTAGGGTTGGAATCCTTGCCGTGGTTTCCGCGCGCACGTTGGCCGCCGAAGGGTGGCTGCCACGCGCGGGACGTTCGTGCTAGCGTCCCGGGCCATGAAACACCCCGTCCAAGTCGTGATCTTTGGCGCCTCAGGCGACCTGAGCGCACGCAAACTCATCCCAGCGCTGTGCGAAAACGCGCTGCGCCGCGCCTTTGCCGCGCCAGTCCAAGTCGTCGGTGTCTCGCGCAGCCCGCTGACGTCGGAAGCGTGGCGAGAGCAGCTCTACGAGTGGCTCGATGAGCGGCAGCGCAGCGTCTGGCACGAGCTCGCGCCGAATATCCACTACGTCGCCGCCGACGCTTCCGACGCTACGAGCATTGAAGCGCTTGAGGCGACGCTGGTTGAGTTAGCCGGGCCGTGGGCCGCCGTCGCCGGCCGGCTCTATTACCTCGCGCTCAAGCCGACCCTGTTTGCGCCGACAATCGAGGCGCTGTCGGCGGCGGGGATGCTGCAATGCGACCCGCTACGCGACGAAGCCTGGCGCCGCGTCGTCGTCGAGAAGCCGTTCGGCCGCGACCTCGCCACCGCGCAATGGCTCAATATCGTGCTCGGCAAACACCTGCGTGAAGACCAGATCTACCGCATCGATCACTACCTCGGCAAAGAGACGGTGCAGAATATCCTGGCGTTCCGCTTTCAAAACGCGATCTGGGAGCCGCTGTGGAATCGGCAGCATATCGAGACGGTGCAAATCAACGTCTGTGAATCGGTCACCGTCGGCGACCGCGGCGGCTACTACGACACCTCCGGCGCGCTGCGCGATATGGTGCAGAACCACATCATGCAGCTGCTCGCGCTGGTCGCGATGGAGGCGCCGACGTCGATGGACGCCGAGGCCGTGCGCAGCGAAAAAGTAAAAGTGCTCCGAGCGTTGGTTCCGCTGGGCGCGGCCGAAGACGTCTGGCAGTCGGTGGTGCGCGGCCAATACGTCGGCGACGGCGCACATGAGAACAGCAGCCAGAACGGTTATCTCGACGAAGCCGGCGTACCGAGCGACTCACGCACCGAGACGTTCATCGCCGTGCGGGCGCAGATCCACAACTGGCGCTGGAATGGTGTGCCCTTCCTGCTGCGCACCGGCAAGGCGATGCGCAGCCGATATTCCGAGATCGTGATTCGTTTTCGTGCACCGCCAGCGGACATCTTCGGCGGCCCGCAGCAAGCCGATGTGTGCCGGCTGCGGCCCAACGAGCTGGTCATCCGCATTCAGCCCGACGAAGGCATGCGCATCCGCTTCCTGGTCAAGCAGCCGGGTCCTGGCGCGGTGATGCGGCAGACCAGCCTCGGCTTCGACTATAGCGACACCTTCAGCGAACGCTCGCCAGACGCCTACGAGCGGCTGCTGCTCGACGCCATCGAAGGCAACGCGACGCTGTTCATCCGCGGCGACGAGGCTGAGGCGTCTTGGCGCTTCTGCGACGCCATCAGCGCCGGTTTCGTCGCACCAGACGCACCGTCGCCATCGCCGTATTCGGTCGGATCAACCGGCCCCCACGAGGCCGATGCGCTGTTCCAGGGCTGCGAAGGGACATGGTCGCACGATGACGACTGAGCCCAAGACACCCGATGCAGCCTTGTTCGCCTCAACGTTGGCGCTCCACGCCGCTGAGCACCCAACGGTGCATGTCTCCGATACGCCGGCAGAAACGTACGGGCCGATGATCGCGGCGGCGATCACAGGCTGCATCGTCGCCACCGGCCGTTGTCGGCTTGGCCTCAGCGGCGGCTCGACGCCGGGGCCGATCTTCGCTTGGCTGCGCACGCACTTGCCGGCGTCGATCTACCCGCAGCTGCTGGTGACCTGGGTCGACGAGCGCCACCTGCCGGTCGTCGACGGCGCGCCGGGACACTGGCAAGCGTTCGACGCGCAGAGCAACTTGCGTGGCGCCTACGAAGCCTGGCTCGCCCATGTGCCGATTGCGCCTGAGCGCGTCTTGCCGATGAGCCTCGGCGGTGACGTCGGGCGCGAAGTCGTGCGCTTTGGCCGCGCATTTGTCGACCAATTCGACGGCGCGCTCGACGTCGCCATCCTCGGCTGCGGCGCCGACGGCCATATCGCGTCGCTGTTTCCGGGCCATCCGGCGCTTGAAGTCGACGATATCTGCCTCGCCGTGCACGACAGCCCCAAGCCGCCCGCGGTGCGCATCAGTTTGGCGCTGCCAGTGTTGAATCGCAGCGGCGCGACGTTCGTGCTCGCCAATGGCGCCGAAAAGGCCGACATGCTCGCGATGGCCTACAACGGCGACGTGACGCTGCCCCTGGCGCGGCTGCGTCCCCAGGCGCCGGCGCAGTGGCTGCTCGATCGCAGCGCGGCACATCACATCGTGCACGGGTGGCTGTAGGCGACCCGGGAGGCTTATCATGCAGGCAGATATCGGAGTCATCGGCTTGGGCGTGATGGGCGCGGCGATCGCGCGCAACTTCCATAGCCGCGGCCTGCACGTGGCGACGTACAACCGCCAGCGCGACGTTAGCGAGCGCTTCGAGGCCGATTTTGGCGACGAGCGCTTCACCGTTTGCCACGACTACACCGGCTTCGTCGCCAGCCTGTCACGGCCACGGCGTATCCTGGCGATGGTCACGGCTGGCGCGGCGGTCGACGCGGTGCTGACGGCGTTGGCGCCGCATCTCGACGGCGACGATATCGTCATCGACGGCGGAAACTCGCACTTTCCCGACACCGAGCGCCGTGCGCGCTGGGCGGCCGAGCGTGGCTTCCGCTTCTTCGGCATGGGCGTCAGCGGCGGCGAAGAGGGCGCGCTAATGGGCCCGGCGATGATGCCCGGCGGCGACGTCGAGGCGTGGGAGCGGCTGCGACCGGTACTCGAAGCCGCAGCGGCGCACAGCGACAGCGGCCCGTGTGTCGACTGGTGCGGACGCGGCGGCGCCGGCCACTTCGTCAAGATGGTGCACAACGGCATCGAATACGGCGATATGCAGCTCATTTCCGAGGTGTGGACCCTGCTCAGCACCATCGGTGGCCACAGCGACGCGCAGGTCGCCGAGGTCTTCAACGTCTGGAACGACGGCCCGCTCGCGAGCTACCTCATCGAGATCACCGCCGACATCCTCAGCCGCCGCGACCCTGACGGCGACGGCGCCCTGGTGCGTCAAATCCTCGACGTCGCCGGGCAAAAAGGCACCGGCCGGCTGACCTCGGTCGCCGCCATCGAACTCGGAGTGCCGATCCCGACCATCACCGCCGCCGTCGACGCCCGCGCCATGAGCGCGCTCAAAGCCGAGCGTGGCCGCGGCGCGGCGCTGTTCCCAGCCCCTGCGCCGGGGTTCGCAGCCGGCGGCCAGGGCGCCTTGCCCAGCGACCTCGGCCCAGCGCTGCTCACCGCCAAGCTGATGAGCTACACCCAAGGCTTCGCGTTGCTGCGAGCAGGCTCGCAAGCCCACGACTTCGGCTGCGATCTCGCACGTATCGCGCGCATCTGGAAGGGCGGCTGCATCATCCGCGCCGCCTTCCTCGACCGCGTCCACGACGCCTTCGTGCGCGATCCAGACCTGCCGCTGCTGCTGCTCGCGCCAGGCCTGCGCGCCGACATCGCCGCCGGCGCCGACGACCTGCGCCGCACCGTCGCATTGGCGGCCCACCACGCGGTGCCAGTCCCGGCGCTGTCGGCGTCGCTGGCCTACCTCGACACGATGACGCGGGCCGTCGGCTCGGCGCAGCTTGTGCAGGCGCAACGCGACTATTTCGGCGCCCACACCTACCGCCGGCTCGACGGCCCCGACGTAGCGATTCATAGCGAGTGGTCAGCGTTGCCGAAGGTCTAGCAGACTGCGGTGCCCTACCCCATCGCTAGCGACGCATTAGCCGCACCGGCCACAGCGGCGAGCTCAACGAGGTGTCCGGCATCTTTTAACCTTTTAAGCAGTTCGCCCTCTCAGCAACTAAACGTCCGGCACCTCTCAGGCGGCATTCAATCTCCAGCACCGCCTCACCAGCCCCAAGCCCGGCGACATGGTCATCTTCGATTGGGACCACGACGGCGTCGGCGACCACATCGGGATTATCGAGAAGCAGCTGCCCGACGGTCGCGTGCGCACCATCGAGGGCAACACCGGCGACCCGGCTGGGCGCAAAGCCGAGGGTGTCTATCAGAAGACGCGCGTGACCTCGACCATCCTTGGCTACGGTGACGCGGACGGCTAAGGCGAGCGTCTGGGCAGCCGCTACGGCAGGTCCATCGGACACGGCGTGTGCACCACCACCGTCGCGTCGCCGACGCACGCCTTGAGACCAGCGATAGCGGTGCCCATCAGCGCGTCGATGGCGGCGAGCGCCTTGGGTGGGTTGCCCGATTCATAGGTGTGCGTGTTGCTTTGTTTGCCGTCGGAGAACGTGAGCGAGGCGATGCCGCCGTCGGCGCAGCCCGGGCAGCCGCTCACCAGCGGGATCGCTTTTCCGGCCAGCGCAGCGACCAATTCGTCGAGCTTTGCGGCCGAACCGGTGGTCAGGATGCCCTTGGCCATGAAGGTCGGCTCGTCTTTATTGTTGGACACCGTGAGCAGCAGCGACGCGCCCTCAAGCTCCAGCTTCGTCTTGCAATTGGCGCTGACGCATTTGCCGAAAGACAGGCCGACGGTGACGAGGTTGCCGACGACGGTCGCCGCGGGTCCCGCGTCGACGGTGATATCCTCAGCGCCGGTGTCGGTGGCGTCGGAATCGGCCGCGACGTCGGACAGCGGCGCGTCATCGCTGCCACTGTCGGCGCTGTCGGCGGCCGTTGTATCGGTCGCCGCCGTGTCGGTCGCCGCCGTGTCGTTCGCCGCCGTGTCGTTTGCCGCCGTGTCGTTCGCCGCCGTGTCGCTTGCCGCCGTGTCGCTTGCCGCCGTGTCGCTTGCCGCCGTGTCGCTTGCCGCCGTGTCGTTCGCCGCCGTGTCGTTCGCCGCCGTGTCGTTCGCCGCCGTGTCGCTTGCCGCCGTGTCAGTCGCTGCGGAGTCGGTGGCCGCGGTGTCGCTCGCGCCAGCGTCAACGGCGTCGCCGCTGCCATCGCTGCCACACGCCGACGCGACGAGCACCAGGACGACGGTTAGCAGTCGAGCGTTGGTTGTACGGGTTCGAGTCGACATTGGGTGCCTCGCGGTTGCGGCACCCCGGCTGAGGCGCACCCGCAGCGTACGGCCGGCCGCTCGGCGCCGCAATATCTTGCCAAGCGCGGTTTGAGCCAACAAGATCGCCGCGACCAAAGGAGCAGACGATGGCGCCAAGCGACGGACCCAACGGCGAAAACAGCGAGCGCATCGCGACGCTCGCCGCTTTCTGGCCGTATTACCTCAACGAACACCGCAGCGCCCGCAACCGCCAGTTGCACTTCGGCGGCACGACGCTGGCGCTGGCGTTGGTCATCGGCGCGATTTTTCTGCGTCGGCCGCAATTGGCGCTGGCTGCCCCGCTCGCTGGTTATGGATTCGCCTGGTTCGGCCACTTCGTCGTCGAACGCAACCGCCCTGCGACGTTCCGCTATCCGATTTGGTCTTTGCTCTGCGACCTGCGGCTGTGGTGGCAGATGCTGCAGGGTAGGCGTTGGCGCTGACGACGGCGGAGCGGCGAAGCGGCGGCGGTGGCGGCGGCGCTGAGCGACGCCAACATCACAGACGTCGGCTGACGCCCCCTTTGGTCTACGCTATCCGTTTGTTGCAGACGCGCCAAAGCAGATCTGCCATGCTGCGCGGGCGCATCGTTGCGCGCAGAGGCCATCATGCAGCGCACAATCCGCCAATTCAGCGACCACGCCGCGGCCGAGGCCGCAGATCTCGGTCAATGACAACGGGCAACGGTTAAACCATCGTGTAAAGCCCATGATAACGCTGCATCAGCGGGTCGACGGCCGCCAGCGTCAAGTCTTCAACTTGCGCTTGGGCGACCAACAACCGGTCGAAGGGATGGCTGTGGTGCGTCGGCAAGCCCGCGACCGGGAGCGCGTAGACAGCAGAAACGCACATCTGTCTTCCCCCATCCCCGCCCCGCGAGTCTCAACCAACCCTGCCTGCAGGTCCGACCACGGTCAACGACAACTTCATAGCCCCGCACAGCTCATCGTAACCCGCAAAAACATCGAAAACCCGCGCTCGACGCACAGGTCAGCAAAGCTGAGCCCAGTGGGCGTCAGCGATATCAAGTTGACGGTGTAGGATTCGCAGAGCTAGCCGTGGTCGGGTTCTACGAAGTCGAGGTCGGCGACAACACGGACTTCAGCGCCGTCGCCGACGTCGAATCCGTCGTCAACCGCCAGAACCTCAAGGTCGTCGAACAACGGAGGGCCCCGTGGTGCGGCAAAAGCGGGTAGTTCTGACTTTAGGGCAAGATGCTCGAGACTCTTGCGCACTGTCGGCTTGTGTTCGATGACCGCAATCAGCTCGCGTCGCCCTCCACAGTCGCAAATCAACGCGTCGCTGGCGAAAGTCTAGCAGCAGCACCCTACCCAACCACTAGCGACGCACCAGCCGCACCGGCCACAGCGGCGAGCCAACGGCGGCAAACCACGTCACGTTTTCGCGCACGACGTCGAAGGCGACAGCGTCGACGCGGGCGTCGCTTGGCAACGGCAGACGCCAGCGCAGCGTGCAGCGTTGGCCCGGCGCCAGCGTACGCGGCAGCGGCGCGCGTGGGTCGAAGAGGCCGTCGATGCGGGCGCCAGCGCCGTCGAGCCAGCGCACGCCGACGTGGACATCGGCGAGCCACGTCGCGGCGCCGTCGTTGCGGACCTCAAGTTCGACGTCGACGGCGGTGGCAGCGGCTGACAGCGTCAGCGCCGACGGTCCGGCCCAGGCGGCGCGGTAACGCGGGCTCGACGACGTTTCCGGCTTAGTGGCAGCTTCAACGTCGGCGGCGACAGCAACGGCAGCGTCGCCGCCCCACGACGCGACGTCGACGCCGAGTGCGCCCTTCAGCGCCCCCTGCCAGCGCGCAATCAGCGCTTGCCGGCCGGCCGGTTCGCGCACGAGGGCCGCGAGATCGCTGATGAGGGTGCGCCCGTCGGCGTCGGCGACCCGCAGCAGATGCAGCACGCGATTGTTGCGCATGTCTTCGCGGTCGCTAAAAACCACGTCGAGTCGGTCTGGCCCGGCGGCGTCGTGCACCGGCGCGTCGACCAGCAGCGTCGCGAGCACCGGCGATCCCGCGCTCGTCTCGACCGAAATCGCCCACGGTCGCAGCGCCCCCTGCACCGCCCGCCCATCGAGCCAGCGCCCAGCGGCGTCGCCGAGCCCGAGCGATGTCAGCAGCGTCGGCATGACGTCGATATGTGACACCAGGCGGTCGTCGACACCAGCGGCCAGCCCCGGCAGCAAGAAGAGCAGCGGCGTGCGCAGCTGAATATCGCAGAGCTCGCCGTCATGGGCGAACAGGCCGTGCTCAAGCATCGCTTCGCCGTGGTCGCCAGTGACAACGACGCCGACACTGCCCGGCGCCGCAGCCTCCGCCGCCGCGAGCACACGGCCGAACAAAGCGTCGACGGCAAAAAGCGCGCTGTTGTAGCGATTGCGCAGCGCCTGCACGCTCGCGCCACCAAGCCCACCGGTGCGCAGAGCGTCCGCGTTCACCACCGGCGCAAAACGCGGCGCAGTGCCGTCAGGCCAGGCGTAGGGGTAATGGGTGGCGTCGAAAAACACGAAGATCGCGCGTTTTCCCGGTCGCGCCAGCGCAGCAGTCGCGACCGCGGCGGCGGCGGCGTCGAGGGCGGGGCGGCTCTGGGCGCCAGCGGCGACACCGTCGCGGGCGTCGAAGAAGCGCTCGGTCAGGGCTCCGGCGCCGCCAGCGCCGTCAATGCTACCAACGCTGCCAATGCCGAACACGCGTTTGCCGACGTCGTAGTAGTCGAGGCCAGCGCCAGAGGCCACCTCGATGGCGTAGCCGGCGTCGCGCAGCATGCGCAATGGCGCCGCCCCGCCAGGCTCGTCGCCATGGCGGAGGCGATGCCACCACAGCGGTGAACGGCCAAAGAACAGCGAATACCACGACGGATGCGTGGCGTTGGCGCCGGCGAAGGCGCGGGTCATGCGATGCGAGCGGGCAGCGAGCGCGGCGAGGTTCGGCGTCACCTCAACGTCGATCGCGTCGGCACGAAAGCTCTCGACGACGACGAAGATCAGCTTATCCGGGGCGTTGGCCGCGAGATCGCTCGGTTTAGCCAACGCCCCGGTCGCTGGCGGTCGTCGCGGCGACGGTACGCCGTCCGGCAATGTCAGCGCTGGCGGTTCGACGTCTGCGGCGAGCGCGCCGAGGTAGTTGCGCGCGGGCCCGTAGACGCGGCCCAGGGCGCTGAGCAGCGCACCGTGCGAATCGAGCACCAGCACGAGCGAGAACGCCAACACCACCAGCGCCGTCGCCGCCTTCGACCACGGCGGCGGCGACACCAGCAGCTGCCAACGCCAACAGGCCAATACCGCGAGCAGGCCGAGAAACAGGGGCAACAGCAGCACAGCCACGACTGGAACGAGGCCGATGCCAGAGGCGTCGATGGCTTGGCCGACGCCGACGAGGCCCTCGGCGGCGCCGACCTCGATCATCGTCGCGAGGCCCTTGTTGGCGACGGCGAGGGCGTAAAGGTCGATGCCGAGCAAGCTAACGAGCGCGACCTGAGCGCCGACCAGCCAAACCGGCGCCGACTTGATGCGACGCGCTAGCAGCTGGCCAAATTGGTGCAGCGCGGCGACCAGCAGCACCGCGCTGCAGCCGCAAACGACGACGCCGGCGGCGCTGCCCAGGCCGACGCTCTGCGCCAGCCGCAGCGCCGCGAACAAGACCGTCGACCATGCGGCGGTGAGGATGGCTATGACGAGCAGCGTGCGCAGGGTTGGCCTCGGCGGGGCTGTGGGTGCGGGGGCACCGGGTTTCTGCGCTAAAGTGGCAGGTGGCAAACACCACCGTTTGGTTTTCATTTTTTTTGTCGCCACCACACGTTATCTTCAACCAGCAGCGCGCGCCAACGCCGCGTCGGCGGTCAGCAGCGTCGCTTTATGGTGTGCCGCCAGGGCCAAATACGTCGCGTCGTAGGCCGAAAGGCCGTGGCGTCGGGCCAGGACCATGACCTCGGGCAGCAAGGGTTGGTGCGCCACGGTTTGGCACGGCAACCGTCGCAGATCTGCGAGCATCGCTGTGCCCTGTTCGGTCGACAACAGCTGACGCCTTTCGAGGCGGAGCAAGACGTGCGCCACTTCGATCCAGAACAGCTCGGGCACCAGCAGTAGGGTGGTGCCGCTCAAGGCCTCGGCGATGGCGGCCTCGACGCCTTCGGGCACAGGGCCATCGCCGACAAGCAGGCGCAGGGCGGCTGAGGCATCGAGCACGCAGCGCCGCGTCATGGCCGCTCCTCTCGAGCCGCGCGCAGTATGTCGACGACGTCGACGTCGCTGGGCACCTGCAAGCGTTGCCGCCACTGCGCCGCGACCTCTAAAATATCAGCGCTGCCATCGAGGACCGTGGCAGACTCGAGTAAGAGGATCGCCTGCTGCTGCATGCTGCGGCGTTCGCGCGCCGCGAGTCGCTTGAGCGCGTCGTAGGTCGGCTGCGGCAGGTCGCGCAGGCTCAGGTGCGCCATGAAAACCTCCTCTGGCCAGCTTGTGCCAGCGAGGGCAGCTTACTGCAAAAAGACTGCACTGCAAACTGCGTTTTCCGCCTGCCGGGACCCATCTGGTGCGGCTCCTTTCGGTCGAGTTGAATACCTGGCTTGAATACCAGGCATAGAGAACCGCTCAGGCGCAGCCGTACCAGACGCTATGTGGCCTCGACGAAGGGCGGGGATGCCAACGCACCGGGTTTCTGCGAGGGTAGACGCGCATCGGCGCCACGACCTGCGCCGGCGACGAAGCGCAATGGCGCACGACGACGCACGAGAAACCGCGGCGGTGCGGGCCAGCCGGGAGAGATAGGCGATGAGGCGTAGGCACAGCAGCGGACGGGCCGCAGTGTGGGGCGCGCTGGCGTTGGCGCTGATGTGCAGCGCCTGT
>CALENB010000110.1 GCA_937910235.1 uncultured Myxococcales bacterium
CCAGCGCCCAAACCATGTGTGCAGCAGCCGCCGCGAGAGCCCTCCTGGTTCGTGCTGCAGTTGAACGCGTCCAGTGGCACATGGCCACGGTGCAACCAACAGATCGCTGGTACATGAAGCTGCTGGGCAAGCGACCTGCCGGCGCGTTGTGCGTGCTCGCGCCAGTCTTGCCCTATCTTGATTCAAAGGATGCCCTGTGAGTAAGACCTACGAAGCCGCGCGATTTCACCCAGAGCTCGCAAACCTGCTGACTTCAAAAGCGCCGTTCGCGTGTCTCACGGGGGCGCAAGCGTCGGGGAAGACGATCTATTCGCAGTATCTCGAGCGCTGTTTCACCAGGGCCGAGCACGACTGGAGCCTCGGTCGTCTGTTCGCGCTGGCGAGTCATGAGTTGGAGCTATGCCAGCCGGAGATCGTTGGACACACGTCAATCGGTGGGATGAACCAACAAGAGGTCGCCGAGGGCAAGGTTGTTTTCGGTGACGCAAAGGTCGCGGCGGAAAGGCACAGGCATCGTGGCTACACACACGCGGATGGCACGACGACGATCAAACACTTGAAGACGTCCGCGGCGCGAAAAGTGCAGTCGGGTCAGGGCCGGCAACAGTCGCTCGGTGTCGATTTCATCGACGTCCCGGGAGAGTGGGCGAGCACGTTTGGTAGCAACGGGGAAGATGATGAGCTGCTGCGCGTCCTCAAGAAGACCAGCGTCTTCGTCTTGTTCGTTCCCTTCTGGTCGCTGATTCCGCTGGAACTGGTTGAGGCCAACCTCAGCGTCCAATTGGACGCCAACGGCACCACGCTGAGCGCGATCCTAGGCGGAACGTCGGCCCGCGGCTCTAACGTCCGGGAGTCCTACCAGAAAGCTCACGACCATACGCGCGCTTGGGTCAGTCGACTTGAGAGCGTCGCTGCGAAGCGCGACATCCATGTTCTGGTGGTGCTCAGCCAGTTTCAGGAAGATGTCGTGCGGAACCTCGTCTCTGTCGCGGTGGAGCGAGGTGGGATGTCGCCGGAGCTGAGTGGTTGGTGGGACGAGCTCGACGCGACGCTGAGCACGTCGAATATGCCCAGTCATACGGACGAGCGGGTGATCGCCGAATTCGCGGAGCGCCTGAGTTCATGCCGCGCCAGCAACATGCGGATGCTTGCGGCGTTGTCTGCGAGCCAGCATGAGTCCCCGACGCTCACGGCGCTCAATCGGCTACTCGCCTTTTCGGAGGTGCTCGTGGCCGACGGCGCGGCGGCGGGGCGCAAGCGGATGCGCAGCGTTGATGTCTTTCCGCTCAATGTCGTTCGGCTCAGCGAGCATGAAGACCTGCCGGACGCCAGCCAGATCGGAGAGGTGTCACCGGTGCCCGTCGATCATCGCATGTGCTACGACGTGCTGTGTTGGCTGCTCATCCAGCTGCACGGCGAGGAGGTGTGGCCGTGCTGACGGACGAACTGTGGGAATACCGCCGCGCGCACCGTGGCGACTACGCGGAGTGGGCGAAAGCGCCGACGCTCGAGGCACGAGAGAACACAGCGCTGGCGCCATCGTGGCCAGTGTCCCCGCCCCCTGTG
>CALENB010000111.1 GCA_937910235.1 uncultured Myxococcales bacterium
GCCGCCGTAGCCGCCACCGCCGCCACCGCCGCCGCCGTAACCACCACCGCCGCCGCCGCCGCTACGCTCGCGCGCCTCGTTGACGTTCAGGGTGCGGCCGTCGAGCGCGCTACCATTCATTTCGTTGACGGCCGTCTCAGCGGCCTCATCGCTACGGAACGTCACGAAACCAAAGCCACGGCTTCGGCCCGTGTCACGGTCGGTGATCACCTTGGCATCGGCGACTTCGCCAAACGCCTCAAACGCTGCGCGCAATCCATCATCAGTCGTGCCCCAACTAAGGCCACCTACAAACAGCTTCTTCGACATGAACAAATCTCTCATGTGAGGCACGAGGCCGCCCGAAGACCGCGTTCGTCCCTCATCTCTTGCGGCCGAAGCGACGCGCGCCGCGGCTGCTGAATACCCGTTGGTCGATGACCACTTATCATCAATCCGCGCACACTTTCGCCGCACCTCGGGCGCAATGCAAGGAAAATTGGCTGCGCAATGGCGAAAAAGGGTGTGATGTTCACCGAATGCGGGCTGAAATCTTTTGTTTTACGAAAAGTTTGACGGATTTCACCGGTTGATCGTGCACAGCCGTCGCGGCTCCAGCTTGCTTCATGATCTGGTGGTACGGCAGCTTCTGGTCGAACTGTCGGGCTTGGCCGTCGACTTCGAGGCGATTGAGCTCCCAGACCTCCAGGGTCTTGGCTGCGCCCGGAAGCGGCCAGCCGACGAGGTCGACGTCGCCATAACCTGCCACGGGCATCGCGATGAACGCGGTCTTGCCGTCAAAGCGCAGGTACGTCGCGCGGACGTGTTCGTTGAACTTCATCGTCGTCACCGAACCCACCTGCGGGGCCTCTGCAAGTGGCGCGTTCGCGCGGATCGGGATCAGAAACCAGCGCCGCGGTCCGTCGAGGTTGCGGATGCGCAGACGCACCTTCGCGCCCTTCATCCGCTCCACCACCAGCGTCTTCACGTGGTTGTTGCGTGCCTCGCGCGCGGTGTGCTGGGCGCGGAGGAGCGCCGTCTGCTTCGCGCTGTCCCCCTCATAAAACGGCTTGATCATCGGTTTTCCGTCGATGAGCAGGCCGAAGTTCGTCGCGACCGCGTCTTCGCTGAGCAGGCCGAGCTCTGATCCGTAGGCCACGAGCACCTTCTGGCCGCTGCCGTCGATTCGAACCAGCGTCGGGAGCTTTCTCGGATACACGCCCGGGATCAGCCGGTGCGCGGGGCCGCGCCACTCGTCCACGTCGATGTAGAGCAGCCGGCCCTTGTGCTTGCGAAACGCGCCACGCACGACGGCGCTGCCAGCCACGAGGTCTTTGATGGCCTTGCAGGGCGAGCACCAGTCAGCCGTGAACATGACGATCACCGACTCATGGCGCTTGCGGGCCTCGTTGAGGTGCTTGCCGAAGGCCCAGCCCAGGGGTTGGTCGCCGTCGCGATGGATCCACCACGCCGGCCCGGCCGCCGTCGTCTTGGTGGCCGTGTTATGGGGCTTGTTGGTCGTCCTGGATTTGGCCTGAGCGCTCGGTCGCGGCTTGGCGAAGGCGGCCGCAGGACAAAGCATCGCCGCCACAAGGAGCGTTGAGACGACGCTCGCAGCGACGCGGAGGCAGGGGGCGAGACATGGCATGTGCGCTTGGGTGTGCTGTTTCATGGCGGGCATGCTACCCCCGCCGTCCGCTCGGCGCACCCTCGGCGACGCCGTTGTCAGCGCCGCTCGATTGAAAGCCGGCTTGCTCTTGATCCAGCATGCGACCGGGCCTAGCCTCCGGCCATGAAAACGCACCACACCCGATTCTCGTTTCAACCCTCTCTCCTGCTCCCCACCGCCCTGGCCTGTGCGGTGCTGGTCACGACTGCGTGCCAGGAGAGAGCTGATGTGCAGGTGGTGAACGCGAAGGCCGCGCAGCCCGCGGCCGCCGCGCCGACGGGCGTCGATCCAGGCGTCGCCAACGCCGTGGCCTCAGCTGCAGCGGCGGCACGCGCAGCGCCTCCTGCCCACGGGTCGGCCATGGACGCGCCGCCGCTCCCGCCCGGCCACGACAATACGCTCCCGCCTGGCCATCCGCCGGTGGGTGGCGTCGCGCCGGCACGGCAAGTCGCGGCGAAGCCGAGCGAGGGCGCTGTCAAGAGCGGCCCGGCCGGCATCGTCGCCGAGGTGCTGCAGGCCGGTCGCTATACGTACCTGCGCATCGGCACGGAGTGGAGCGCGGTGCCGTCTGGGCACGTGAAAGTCGGTCAACATGTCGCCGTCGTCGGTGCGATGAAGATGACCAACTTCGTCTCGAAGGTTACCGGTCGCACCTTCCCCGAGGTCTGGTTTGGTAGCCTCGCCGTCGCGGGCCAGCCGGCGGCAGCTCCGCACGGGGCCCAGAAATCCGGGCAGAAAGCGGCGACACCGAGCGCTGCGGCGGGCGCGGTTGTGGTCAAAGTCGCCCGCGCTGCCGGCCCCGGCGCGATGACCATCGCCGAGCTCCACGCCAGCCAAGCGAGCCTCGCCGGCAAGACCGTGCGGATTCAGGGCAGGGTCATGAAGTTCAACGCCGGGATTCTCAGCCGCAATTGGCTGCACCTGCAGGACGGTTCGGGAGACAGCGCCGCCAAGACCCACGATCTCACGGTCACCTCCGCGGGCGGGGCCAAGGTCGGCGACATCGTCACGGTCGCCGGCGTCGTCGGGCTGAATCGTGACTTTGGCGCGGGGTATTCGTACCCGGTGTTGGTTGAGAAGGCGGTCATCACCCCGTCAGGCAAGTAGCGGGGCCGCCCGTGAGCACTCCGCGCGGCAAGCTCTATCTCGGTGGTCACCTGCTGGACGGCAAGCGCACTGGCGAGCCGCTGCACTACGACCGCCATCATCTCACCACCCACGGCGTCATCGTCGGGATGACGGGCTCGGGCAAAACTGGCCTCGGGATCGTCCTGCTTGAGGAGGCGTTGCGCCAGGGCGTGCCCGCGCTGATCCTCGACCCCAAGGGCGACATGGGCAACTTGCTGCTCGGTTTTCCGGACTTGAAGCCGGCCGATTTTGAGCCGTGGGTCGACGCCGGCGAGGCGCAGCGCAAGGATGTGACGGTCACGCAGCTGGCGACGAGCACGGCCGATCGTTGGAAGCAGGGGTTAGCGGGCTGGAAGCTGGACGGTGAGGCCATTCGCGCCTTGCACAAACGCGCTGATCTCAAGATCTGGACCCCCGGATCCACCGCCGGTGCGCCGATGAACGTGGTGGGTTCGCTGCGCGCGCCGGACGGTGACTTCGACGCCGATCCAGAGGGGCTCCGCGCCGAGATCGAGAGCTTTGTCTCGAGCCTCCTGCTGCTGGCCGACGTCGACGCGGATCCCATCTCGAGCCGCGAACACATCCTGCTCTGCCACCTGGTCGAGCACGCGTGGCGCGCCGGCCGTGATCTCGACTTGGGTCAGCTGATCCTGCAGGTCGCGCAGCCACCGCTTCGGCGTCTCGGCGTGTTTGAGCTGGACGAGTTTTTCCCGGAGAAACAGCGCGTCAAGCTGGCCATGCGTCTGAACGGGTTGGTCGCCTCACCTTCGTTCTCGACCTGGATGCTCGGCGAGGCCCTCGACATTCAATCGCTGTTTTTTGCAGAGGACGGTCGCCCGCGGGCCAGCGTCATCTACCTGCCGCACCTCGCTGAGGAGCAGCGACAGTTCGTCGTCACGCTCATCCTCTCGAAGGTCGTGACGTGGATGCGGAAACAGCCTGGCACGTCGGATCTGCGGGCGCTCATCTACATGGATGAAGTGTATGGGTTCGCGCCGCCGACGAAGAACCCGCCCTCCAAGAAGCCGATTCTGACGCTGCTCAAGCAGGCCCGCGCGCACGGCGTGGGCGTGGTGTTGTCGACCCAGAACCCCGTAGATCTCGACTACAAGGCCATGAGCAACGCGGGCACGTGGGTGATCGGGCGCCTCTCCACGGAGCGCGACAAGGCCCGCATCCTCGAAGCGTTGAAGTCCGCGGCGGGCGACAACGACATCGCGGCGCTCGACGCGTTGATCGGTGGCCTGGGCAAGCGTGAGTTCGTCATGCTCGGCGCGCGCCAGCCGACTCCGGCGTTGTTCACCACGCGTTGGGCGTTGTCGTTTCTGCGCGGACCGCTGACTCGCGGTGAGGTCGGGCGCCTGTGCGGCGGCGACGAGCGCGAAGGACACGACGAGCGCGGTGCGCCACACAGCGCAGCCGTCTCAGCCACCAGCGAATCGCCGCGCACGGCGCCAACGTCGGCGACCTCGAGACCGACCGAGCTCACCCAAACGGCGACGCCTCGCCTGCCGCGCGTCAGCTTTCCGCGCGCCGCGCCGGGCGTTCCGGTGCACTTCCTGGCCCCAGGCGCGCCGTGGGCCAATCTGCTGAACGTCGACGCCAACGACGGACGTTGGGAGGCCGCGCTAGTCGCCCGCGTGCAGCTGCGATTTGGCGGCTCGCAAGACGTCGTCGAGGAGTGGGAGGCGGTGTCGTGGCCGCTGGAGGCAGCGTTTTCGCCCGCGCGCGCGCTCACGGTTGACTGGGATGCGCGGGACCTCACGGGCGACGCGCCGATGACGGCTGACATCCTGCGGCCCACCGCGCCCATTGACGATCCGGCGTGGTGGCAGGGTGTGCGCGCGCAGCTGCAGGGCCACCTCGACGCGCAACGCACTGTGGACGTGTCCCGCAACGCGGCGGTCGGGCTCGTGTCACGCCTCGGCGAAGATCCTGGCGTGTTCGCGGCGCGCTGCCGGGAGGCCGCCGAGCACGGCGCTGACGCGGAGGCCGCGTCCCGCAGTCAGTCCTATGCCAAGAAGATGCACGTCTGGCGGGCGCAGCTCGAGGCCACGACCTACAAGGTTGACGAGGCCGAGGCGCAAGCGGCGGCGTTCATGTCCGTCGCCGATCGGCTCGACGAGCAGGCGCAGCTCCTGGCCGCCACGCTCAAAGGACGGGTGCGGACACGCGATGTCGCAGCGGCCGCGGCCAAGCGCGCCACCGCTGAGGCCCGTCGAGACCGCGCCCAACAAGCGCGCGGCCGCATTGACGCCGCATGGGCCGACCTCGCCGCCTTAGAGGTCCAACTCGGTGAGGAGCTGAGCGAGATTCATCGGGTTTGGATGCAGCGGGCCGGAGAGATCACGCACGAGCGTGTCGAGCGGCGCGCTGAGGTGCACTTGAGCCACGTCGGGCTGCTGTGGATTCCCATCGCGATGAGCCGCTAGCGTTTCGGTACAGGCTGGCTCTGCGTGTGAATCCGGGCTGCCAGCGCCTTCGGTAGCTCCGCCAGCACTTTCGCCGCCTCTGCGCGCCGCCCTTGCCGCAGCAGCAGGGTCGCGAGCCGTATCGTGTCGGCCTGGCTCCGGCTTGGTTGGGCGCGGAGACGCGCGACGTAGTCGTGGCCCGGCGGGTGCCAGTGCTGGATGACGAACGCCCGGGCATCATCAAGGGCCGCGTGCCGCTTGTGGGCTGAGGGATCCTGGATGAGCGGGATCAGCAGCACGGCGGCGACCAGCGCGCCGCCAGCCAAGCGCCGCGACCACAGCGGCGAGGCCATCAGCAGCTTGCGCGTGAAGGGCAGCGGCAGCGTCGGCCACGTATGCGCCCCGCCCACCAAGATCAGCATCGTCACGGCGATCAGGGCCAGCGGCAGCGCGGCGACCAAGCCGTGCACACCGAGCAACGAGGCCGCCGTCTCGGGCACATAGCCGCCCTCTAACAACCGGAAGAAGAGCTGTGGCAGGGGTCGGTCGAAGGCTTCGGGCAGGTGCGGATACCACGCAGACGGCAAGCCCGAGGCCAGCATGCCGACCGCGAGCGACCCCACCGCCGCCGCCTCTGCGAGACGTGGGCGGAAGCGCCAGAGCGCGTCAAGGCCGACCAACGCCGCCCACGCCACAAAGGGCACGAGGGGCGCCAGATAGCGCGCGCCAATCGTCCAGCCACCGCGCCAATTGCTGAGAAACGCGCACTCCAACCACAGCCCAACGCTCGCCGCGATCGCCGCCCAGGCGACGTTGCGGCCGACGGGACGAATCGCGAGCAGCACCAGCCCCGGCAGCGCGAAGAGCAGGAGCGGCGACAGGGGCAGCAGCCCGAATCCCTCCGAGAAGAGGAGCTGAAACGCAGCGTCGGCGTGAAACGCGTCCGCCCCAAACAGGCCGCGCTCATGAAACGCGCGAAACGCGACGTTCTCCATGTGCAGGTGCCCAGGCGAGAACGGGTTGTCGAACGAGCGCCACTGCATGTGCATCACGGCCAAGGTCGGGATCGCGGCGCCTGCGGCGAACCGCAACAGGTCGTGAATCGTGCGCAGCTGCACCAAGGCGAGCACGCAGAGCGCGAGCGTGATGACGACGCCGGGGTACTCGGCCGCGGTGACCCCGGCGGCGAAGAACCCCGCTAAAAACGCTTCGCGCCGGGCTTTTTGGGCGTCCCCTGGGATGCGCGAGAGCAGCATCAAGGCTGAGAATCCGCTCGCCGCCGCCAAGCTGTGGCTGACGAAGATCAGGGCGTAGCCGTAGAACAACGAACCGACCGCGACGGTGAGCCACGTCGCGTCCCGCAGCACCGCCGAACCGCAGCGGCGGCCGAGCCAGGGCAGCAGGAACCAGAGGAAGGCCAGGGCGGGCAAGATGCTGCCTGTCAGCCGGCACAACCACAGGGCGAGGTGGCGATCCGTCGGCTTGCCTTGCGCCTTGCCCCATGCCCAAGCCGCCGCGTAGCCAGGGATGCCGAGCAGGCTCGTCGCCGGCCCTTTCACACTGAAATGTCGGCCTTTGTACGCCGCTGCGTCGTTGACCCAGCCCCACCGCTTGCGCTCCGCGTCGATGCAGTACGTGCCCTCTTCAACGAGCGCCGCGGTCATGTAGAAGCGCACGTTCTCGTTTGGGTTGTTGATCGGTGGGTGGTACGGAAACGGATACAGATAGGCCGCCGCCACAAGCGCGAGGAGCAACCAACGGCGGCGCTGCGACGGCTGCGCGACACGGCTCGCCGGCGCGGACGGGCGTGGTTGCTGGGGCGGAGGCTGCGTCATGATGCTCGCGCGCGGGTTGGGGTGAGGTCGCGTCAATGCGTGGCGCCGGGTATAGCCCGCACGCTGGTCGATCGCCAACTGCGGCCGCCGAACCCGGCCGCGCGCGACGAGACGTTGACGGATCGCCTGCTGATCGGGTCCCCTGGCGGCGCCGGTTCGTGCCGCGCTAGGAGGGAGCCCCGATGTCCTACAGACGCGCCGCGACCGCATCGTTCATCGCCATGATCAGGTCGCAGGCTGGACCCAACGGGGTGCGCGTGCCGCCGTCGCCCGGGCTGGTTATGTGGCGTCTGCTCGTGTGCGGCGTGCTCGCGTGTGGCGTGGTCGGTTGTGGCGCGGAGCCCGTGGCGCCAGCCCCAGCGGCGGTCCGAGAGGTCATCGACGGCACAAGATGGCAGGCCATCCCGCGCGACAAGGACCCCTTTGTGTCGGCTATGCCCGCTGCCGTCACGACGTGTGTGTCTTCCGGCGTCACCGTGGAAGACGCCATGCTGGAGATGGACACTGGCATCTGCGGCTTCATCTCGGCCACGACGCCCCTCACGACACCGGTCGCCAAGGGGGAGCGCGTCAAGATCACGCTGTGGCACCTGCCGCTCTACGCCGATCCACCCGCGATGGGCGTGATGCGGATTCACATCGGCGGCGCTGAGGTGTGGCGACTTGACGTCGCGATCCCCCATCAGGAGCAGGTCTACGAGCCCGAATTCAAGGCCCAAGCGGCGTGGCCAGCGGGGACGGCGGTCGACGTCCACGTGCACAATCACGGCTCGAACAGCTGGAAGGTGTACCAGATCAAGGCCGGCGGCTGAGTCGCCACCCGGTGACCAACCCAGCGTCTCCGCCTACTTGGCGATGCAGGGCTGCGCCCGCGCGCGCGCGACGAGGTCCTTGTCGCTGATCGGCCCTTCTTCATTGACATGCCGCAGGTCGCGCTCCCGCCAAATCCCTCGCAGCCGCTGCCAGATGAAGCAGCGGGCTTCCTTGAAGCGGCGGTCCGGAAACCAGTACAGCGTCAGACCGTGGGCCTTGCCGTGCTGCCACCTGCGCTCCACGAGCCGCACACCGGCCTCGGACCACCGCTCCTCGACGCCGTGCTCCGCGCCATGGGCGTACCGCATCCGCACCGCCAGCCGTCCGCCGCGATGCCACCCGGCCAGCTGGCCGTGGTAGCGGCCGTGGTCATAGGTGACCTGTTGCGACCGTTTGCCGGTGGTATGCCAAAACGTCCACAAACCGTGCTGCGCGCTGGCTTCGAGGTGCCCCCACGCCTTCCGCAAGCCGTTCTTGTGCCACCGAACCATCAAGCCACGACCGTGGTCAAAGAGGCCGCGGCCATCGAGTCGTCGCTGGTCGTCCCAGTGCAGCCAGACGCCGTGGAGCTGCCCGTCGACCCAAATCGCGCGCTCGGCGAGGACCGCGTTGCGATGCCATGTCTCCGAGGTGCCGTGGCGCAGACCGTTGCGCCACCGCTCTTTTCGGAGCAGGCGCGGGTTGGTCGGGTGTCGCACCGTCAGCAGGCCCTGTCGTTCGCCGGCTCGCAGGCACACCTGCGCTGTAGCGCCGAGATCTAGGGCTGGCTGTGTGGTGAGGGTCGCACCCTGTGGACACGACAGGGCGACGACAGGCACGAGCAGCAGTGTGAGTAGAGGTCCGGCCATGGACACGTAGCGTAGCGTGGCTGAGGAAACTTGTCCGAGTTCGTGGCATCGTTCGCTTCACTTTCGAGCGCGCCTTGTAACTTGGCCGTCGCTTGCCCAATGCTTCGCGCCGCCGCCCTGGGTAGCGCCCTTCCTCCCCCAATTGACTGGAGTCCGTGATGCCGTCGACCGAGCTGATGACCGCGCTGCTGAGCCGCGCCAACCACGGGTGTGAGCTGTGTGCGCAGGCCGCTGCCCTGCAGGCGATCGCTGTGCCGCCCCACAACGAGGTCACCGTGAATCACGGCCTCATCGTCTGCGAGATCTGCGCCGCGCAGCTTGGCGTCGGCGTCGCGCTTGATGGGGCGCTCGACGAGGCGCACTGGGCGTGTTTGCAGGACAGCGCGTGGAGTCAGGAGGCGCCGGTCCAGGTGACGGCGTACCGGCTCCTCGGCCAAATCGAGGCACCGTGGGCCGCGGCGCTGCGGGCGCAGCTGTACCTGCCCGAAGAGGTGCTCGCCTGGGCGGACAACTTGACGGCGGCTGCGGCAGGGACGGGCCCCACGCTCGATAGCAACGGCGCCGTGTTGGCTGAGGGGGACTCGGTCACGCTGATTAAGGATCTCAACGTCAAAGGCGCTGGATTCACGGCCAAACGCGGCACAATGGTGCGTCGCATCCACCTGACCGATGATCGTGAGCTGGTCGAAGGCAAGGTCAACGGGACGCAGATCGTGCTGAAGACGTGTTTTCTGAAGAAATCGAGCTAATAGGCAGGAAACACGGTCCGCCGGCGATGTCAGCGCGCGCCGCCGGCCTCGATCATCGTTTCGTCCATGACGGTAGACCAGGCAGTCTCGCGAACACCCGTCCTTGACGCAGGCGAAGGTGGGTGGCGCTATTGGAGGGTGAGAGGGTGCAGGGCGAG
>CALENB010000112.1 GCA_937910235.1 uncultured Myxococcales bacterium
TCAAGTTCGTCGTCAAACCACCGGGAGCCAAGTACTTGCGGGCGATGGGCGTCGACAAGGAGAACTACGGCTGGGCCGGCGACTGGTACGCCATGAAGCTGTGGAGGATGCACCCCGACACCGGCAAAGTTGTGGATACGATCAACATCGGCTGCAACCCGTACGGCATCACAATCGACCAGAAGGGCATCATCTGGGTGGCTGGGCGCGGCTGCGGCGCGCTGTTGGCGGTCAATCCGGTCACGAAGAAGGTCACGGCCTACAAGGCGAACAGCAAGTACAGCCCGTACGGCCTCAACGTCGATATCTACGGCAAGATCTGGATCGGCAACTGCTGCTCGCATCACGCCGGCTATCGTTTCGATCCGCTCACCGGCAAGTTCGATTCGGTCGGCACCTTGAGTCGGCCACGCGGCGTCGCGACCAGCATCGAGGGGTACGTGTACATCGCCAACGACCTCGACAACTCGGTGGCGAAGATCGACGCGAAGACGTTGAAGAACGTCGGCCAGGTATCCCTCGGCACCGGGCGCTTTCCGGTCGGCATGGCCATCGACTACGACGGTAACGTCTGGGCCGTGAACCAGCAGACGAGCACCGCGACGAAGATCAATCCGAAGACCATGCAGATCATCGGCGAATACCCAGTTGGTAAGAACCCGTACACCTACTCCGACATGACCGGCTATACGCTGCACCACTTCACCGCGCCGCGCGGCCACTACAACGCTGTGTTTGGCTTCACGGAGTGGAGCGGCCAAGTCGCCGACTTGGGCACGCCGCAGACGCAATGGCAGGCGATTGAGGTCGTCGCGGATGTGCCGAAGGAGGCCTTCATCAACGTGCGCTACAAGACCGGCAACACGCTCAAAGAGCTGAACGCGGCGACGTGGTCGCAGGAGTTCGGACCCTACCCGCCGCTACAGATGCCGCTCAACCTGACCGCAAACGGCCAGAAAGTGGTGGCCCGCTATCTGATGGTGCAGGTCCAATTGCAGGCTGGCACCGACAAAAAGACGCCGGTTGTGAAGATGATTAAGGTCAAGGGCAAGCAGCTGCCGAACAAGTAATCCGGGTTGCCGCCACCACTCGAATCGTTCATCGTGGCCCCGCCTGGAGGCCCATGATGAAGACGAACGTTCAGATCGCAGCTGAGTTCACGCCGAAACCAATCGTCGATGTCGCGCGCGATCTCGGCCTGCCGCCGGAGCTGCTCGAACCCTACGGACACGACAAGGCCAAGGTCCGGCTTGAGGCGTTGCGGCTGCCGCGCAGTCGTCCGAATCGCGCGCGTCTCGTGCTGGTGTCCGCGATTACGCCGACCCCGGCGGGTGAGGGGAAGACCACCACGACGATCGGGTTGGGGCAAGCGCTGACGCGACTCGGCGAATCAGCGTGTCTGGCGCTGCGGGAGCCCAGCCTCGGGCCGTGTATGGGCGTGAAGGGCGGCGCGACGGGGGGCGGCTACAGCCAGCTCACGCCGGCGGCCAGCATCAACCTGCATTTTACCGGCGACTTTCATGCCGTGACATCGGCGCACAATCTGCTGGCGGCGGCGCTCGACAATCATCTGCATCATGGCAACGAGCTCGACATCGACCCGCAGCGCGTGTTGTGGCGCCGGGTGATGGACATGAACGACCGATCGCTGCGCAACACCATCGTTGGGCTCGGCGGGGTCAACCAGGGCATCCCACGCGAGGCCGGGTTCGACATCACAGCCGCTTCGGAGGTGATGGCGATGCTCGGGCTGGCCGAGGGCTTTGACGATCTACGGACGCGGATCAATCGCACGCTTGTGGCCTTCTCACGGTCCGGAAAGCCCATTACGGCGGGGGAATTGCGCGTCACGGGGGCGATGCTGGCGCTGCTGAAAGAAGCGATGATGCCCAACTTGGTGCAGACGCTTGAGGGCACTCCGACGCTCGTTCACTGTGGTCCGTTTGCCAACATCGCTCACGGCTGCAACAGCGTCGTCGCCACGAGGATGGCGCTGCACTTGGCGGACTGGGCCGTCACCGAGGCGGGGTTTGGCTTTGATCTCGGCGCGGAGAAGTTCTTCGATATTAAGGCCTCGGGCGCGCGGCTCGACGTTGACGCGGTGGTGCTCGTCGCCACGGTGCGTGCGTTGAAGATGCACGGCGGCCGGTCGGTCAGGGATCTGGCGACAACGGACGAGGACGCAGTGCGGCGCGGTCTGGGTAACCTTGAGAAACACATCGAAAACATGCACCAGTTTGGCGTGCCGGCCGTGGTGACCGTCAACAAGTTCGCTGGCGACACGGCGGCGGAGATCGCGGTCATCGTCGATCGCTGCGCGGAGCTCGGCGTGCGATGCGCTGTGACGGATCATTTCGCGCGTGGTGGCGAAGGCGCCGAAGATTTGGCGCGGGTCGTCATGGAGGTCGCAAACACAGAGGCCGTGCCGTTCACGCCCCTGTACGCATGGTCACAGGCGGTGCCACAGAAGGTGGAAGCCGTCGCCCAGCGCGTGTACGGCGCCAACAGCGTGAAGTGGATGGCGGCGGCCAAGAAGGACCTCAGGGTCATCGAGAAGCTGGGCTTCGGCGCCCTGCCCGTGTGCATCGCGAAGACGCAGTCATCGTTGTCTGACAACCCGAGTTTGCGGGGCCGACCGACGGGTTTCGACGTCACCGTGACCCGGGTGTTGATCAACGCAGGTGCTGGATTTCTGGTCGTCATGACCGGCGATATCATGCGCATGCCCGGCCTCCCACGCGTGCCACAGGCTGAACATATGGACGTCGTAGACGACACGATCATCGGCATCGCGTGAGCCTCCGAGACCTTCGCCGCAAGATTCGGTCGCGACGACGCGACGCAGCGGGGGACGCGCGCTCGGCGATCGAGGACACAGATCTCATCGACTTGGTGGAGGACGCCGCGAAGTGGCCGTCGGAGACACCGCTGCCAACGCCACCGCAGCTCAACGAAGCCGAGCACGCCGCGCTGGCCGCTGCGCAAGCCTGTGCGCCGGCGTTTGCGGCCCAGCTTCAGGCGTTGGACCCGTGGCAGCTGCGGGCGGTCCTCGCCGAACCCAGCGCCGCGATCGTCGAAGCGCAAGTGGGCAGCGGCAAGACGACCGTGCTTGTGCACAAGGTGGCTTTTCTCCATCTCGTTCGCGGCGTGCCGCTGTCGCAGATGGCGGTGCTGACGTTCACAAACAAGGCGGCGGCTGAGTTCCGTGACCGCGTCCGCGCGCTGCTGGCCAGCGTCCACGCACCAGACGGCACGTTGGGCGAGGCCATGCGCTGGTTCGGGACCTTCCACGCCCTGGCCCGGGCGCTCCTGGTGCACGACTTGCCGCTCGCAGAGCTTGGCTTTCAGCGCAACTTCCACGTGATGGACGCGGCGGAGCGAATGGCGCTGTGGCAGCGACTCATCGCCTCGCATGACCTCAACATCAAGCATCGCCGGAGGCTGGACCGGCGTATGGAGCTGCTACAGCAAGGCCAGATCCGCTTTGGCAACATGCGAAAAGACGACGATTTGTTGCAGTTGGCGGAGCTCGCGGCCGCGGAGAAGCGCGCGCGCGGAGTCATGGACTTTGACGACCTGCTCGCCAACGCGCACGCGCTGCTCGCTGCGCACGGCGTGCTGCGTCCGCCGGCCTGGCTGATCGTGGACGAGCTGCAAGACTGTGATCTCGACCAGCTCGACCTGATCGATCGCTTGGCTGGACCGGCGACCCGGCGCTTCTACGTGGGCGATCCCAATCAGGTCATCTACAGCTGGCGAGGGAGCGCGCCGAAGCTGTTTGATCACCTCCGCGCGCATCACGGCGCAGAGACCTTCGCGCTGCCGATGAACTATCGCAGCACCGCGACGATCGTGCATGCAGCGCGGGCGTTCCTTCAAGGCTCGGGGCGGCTGGATCCTGCGAGCGTGCGAACCTCGGAGTTGGTGCCCGCCCGCGGCCAAGGCGCCCCGCTCGACATCGTGACCTGCCATGACCCTCGGGCGGAGGCGACCTGGCTCGCGGAGCAGATCGCAGACTTGCTGGCCAACGGCGCCAAGCCGACCGCGGTCGCCGTCTTGGCGCGCACCCGCCGCGGCCTCGCGCCCATCCGGGCCGCCCTCCTCGCAGCTGGCCTCCCCGTGACGGAGCGCGGCGGCTGGCAGGTTGACGAGCTGCCAACGGCACAGTGGCTTCTGCACCTGCTGCGCGCCGGCCTGGGCGACGGCGATTTTGAGAGCGCCGTCCTCGCGCTGACACACCGGGAACACGGCCTCGTAGCGCAACGAGACGTGGCGCGGACCGCGGACACGATCGCGACGGCCCACGCTCAATCACACGCGCTGGCTGGATTGGCGACGCAGCTGCGTGAACCGGAGCGCGGTCGACGTCGCAAGGATATCGACCGTGAGCTCGCCGCGACGGTGGTCGATCGCTTGCGCACCTTGAACCGCCTCGTCGATGCCGGGGCTGACACGGCGCAGGTCATGGCCCATCTGCTCATCGCCGCGCAGCTCGGCCCGACCCGGCCCGACCACGACAAGGCGCTTGCGATATGTGAGGCGTGGATGGGTGCGCTGCTGATGCCGATCTCGGCCACCGACGCGGGCGTGGGGACCGCGATCTCGGGCGCTGCGGGGCTCCTGGCGGCGCGGGTGAGCGCGGCCAGCGTCGACTCGGGTCCGCTGCACCAAGCTGCGGCGGCACAGTCGAACGCTGATGCCGGAGGTCTGCGCGAGGGCGGCGTGCAGCTGCTGACTATGCACGCCGCCAAAGGTCTGGAGTGGGACACGGTGTTTCTCGCCGGTCTCAACGCAGGTGCGGTGCCGCTGCCGACGGCGATGCGCGATCCCGCGCAGCTCAGTGAGGAACGCCGACTGTTTTTCGTAGCCCTCACGCGCGCCAGGGATCGGCTGGTGCTGAGCTGGGTGCGCAGCCCGGATGATCCGCGACAGCAGCCGATCGAGAGCGCATTTGTGCGACTGCTGCCCTCCGAACTCGCGGTGCGTCACGACTACCCTGCCCCGCTTTTCGGCGGAGAATCAGGGCTTCTAGAGGACGACGGCGGCGTCACCCCTGCCAGCGACACACCGGGCGCCGCGGACCCAGCGTCACGACCCGAGGTCTCGACGACGACGCCAGACCAGTGGCGTGCCGGACAGGCCGTGCGCCACAAGCGGTACGGGATCGGCACGATCGTCACCGTCACCGAGACCGGCGTGCAGTGCGACTTTGGTCGCCGCGGCGTCAAAACGTTCACGCGGGCGATGTGCCCCATCACGGCGCTTGAAGATCCGCCGTGACGTCACGTTGCTGAGCCCGCTATGCTGTACACTGAACACGGAGGTGATTTCATGCAGCATCGCGTTCGCGCTCGGCTCCCGTGCTTGTCCCTGCTGGCTGTGACCTCGATGGTCCCGCTGCTGCTCAGCGGGTGCCTGGGTCCGAGCTACATCATCGAGCGCGCCGAGATCGCGCGGCTTCAGCGCGTCCCGCCCGTCGAACGGGCCAAGCGAGTGCGGGTCGTGCAGCGGTTCTCAACGGCGGACACACCGCCCGCAGCGGCAGCCTGGAGCGAGCCCCTGCCGCGACCGGCCGGACCGAACGAAGCCCGTCAGACCGCCTACCCGATGTGGACGCAGGTCTGGATCTCGCCCGGGCCGCCGACCTACCACCCGCTGTGGGCGACCACACACGTGCGCAGCGCAGGCGGCGTCAGCCGAGGCGGCGGTGGCGTCGTCGCGAGCCGCGGTGTCACGCGACGCGGCACCGGTCCCACCTCGCGCATACCCAGCGGTGGCGGCAGCGGCAGCACCACTGGCAGCGACATGAAGGCCGCGCTCGCCGTCGCGGTCGTCGCGGGCGTCGCCGTCGGTGTCGGCCTGGCGGTGACGGAGGGCGCGCGCTACGACGGCTGGGTGGCCGTGCACCCGCAGCACCCTGTGCATCTCATGGGCAACGGCTCGAACCACCGCGTCGTCGCCATGGATCAGCTGCGGCTCTCCGACATGCGACCCGACGAGACCGCGATCATCGTTCGCCACGAGGGCGCCGGCATGTGGCTACTCGGGCGCGCGCCGCTGGACCGGGAAGGGGTCACCTACGGATTCGACCTGGGCCAGAGCCGGATTCCGATGCTCAACGGCCGGATTAGCAGCCTGACCGGCGGTGCCATACGCGTCGGGCTATACCCCAACGCCTGGCTCGGCATCTTGCCCGGGCTCGATTTGGCCTTCGGCTCTTTCGACAACGGCGGCGCCAGCGTCGTCACGCCGCAAGTTCAGATCGTCGCGGCGCCGCTGCACATCTGGCGTCTGCACTTCGGCATCTTCGGCGAAATTGGTTGGTCGTGGGCGAATTTCGACGCGCTCCAGGAGACGCTCGATCCAAGTGGTACGCGCCTCGGCGCAGGCATCTTGCTGCAGTGGGAGATCACGACGCGGCTCGCGCTCGATCTTCGGTGGACGAATCGCTGGCTGCCGCGCGCCGGCACCGTGACGACGTCGAGCTTCACCACCGGCCTGTCGATCTACTGAATCACGAGGCGGCGTGGGTCGCGTGGCAGGTTCGCGCGCACATGAACGTTCCCGTGCGGGAGCGCGGCAGACCCCTACCTTTACATCTGACCGCTTGCGTCGAACCCAACTCGCTGGTTGACTCTGCCGTCCGCGCAGGAGCC
>CALENB010000113.1 GCA_937910235.1 uncultured Myxococcales bacterium
CTGCTGTTCGGTCGCTGATTTTTTCGTGGTGGACGAAACGATGACCAAGGCCGCCGAATCGCGCCTCACGGTCGCCGAAAAACGCCGCATTGCCACTGTGACGCTGGACCCGTACTCTGCTGCACCCGCAACGCAGGAGCACGGCATGGCAGACAAGAAAAAGACCGCGAACAACGACATCTCCATCGACTTCCTGCGTGAGCTTCCCAAGACTGACTTGCACGTGCATCTCGATGGATCTTTGCGGATTTCGACGCTCATCGACCTCGCCACGGAGTACGGCGTCAAGCTGCCGAGCTACACGGAGGCGGGGCTGCGCGAGCTGGTGTTCAAAGATCGTTACGACAGCTTGGGCGACTACCTGCACGGTTTTGCCTACCTCTGCGCCGTCATGCAGACCGAGGTCGGGCTGGAGCGGGCCGGCTACGAGTTCGCGCAGGACAATCAAGAGGAGGGCGTCCGGTACCTCGAGGTTCGCTTCGCGCCGCAGCTGCACGTGCATGAGCACATGACCGCCATCATGGTCTTAAAGGCTGTGAATCGGGGCTTGAAGCGCGCGGCGGACGAGTTCAACGCGCGCCCGGCGGTGCTCAGCGGCGCGGAGCCGCCGTTCAAATACGGCATCATCGTGAGCGCCATGCGCAAGTTCACGGCCGGGTTCTCGGAGTATTTCTCCAACTTCGTCAGCGCACACAAATACGCGCCGCCGAAGTCCATCTACCCGCTCGCGTCGCTCGAGTTGGCCCGGGCGGCGGTGCTGGCGCGCGATGAGTTCGGCTTGCCCGTGGTGGGCTTCGACCTCGCAGGAGAGGAGGCGGGCTACCCGGCTGAGGACCATCGCGCGGCGTTTGGCTATGTGCACAAGCACTTCATGAACAAGACGGTGCACGCGGGCGAGGCGTACGGCCCTGAGAGCATCTTCCAGGCCGTCACCGATCTGCACGCCGACCGCATCGGGCATGGCACGTACCTGCTCGATCCGACGGCGGTCTCGGCCTCCTCAGGCATTGAAGATCCGGTGGATTACGTCGCGCGCCTCGGCGAGTTCGTGGCGGACCGGCGCATCACGTTGGAGATCTGCCTGACCAGCAACCTGCAGACCAACCCCGACATGGTGTCGATGGATCAGCACAGCTTCCGCGCGCTGCGGCAGGCCCGCGTCTCGACCACGATCTGCACGGACAACCGCACTGTGAGTAACACCACCGTCACCAAAGAGCTGGCGCTGGCTGTGAAGCACTTCGGGATGGACCGTCGCGACCTCAAGTCCATCGTCATCTATGGCTTCAAACGGTCATTTTACGCCGGGACGTATCTCGAAAAACGCAAGTATGTGCGCCAGGTCATCGACTACTACGACCAGATTGAGCGCAAGCACTTTGGCGAGGTCACGCAACAATCTTGAGGGAGGAGCTGTGATGTCGTCATCCTCGGTTCATCGCGGTCCGAAGCCACCGAATTTGCTGCATCGGGCAGGCAAGCTGTACATGAGGCGCCTGGGCTGGAGGGTCATCGGTGAGGTGCCGCGCGAGCTGGATCGTGCGGTGTTCATCGCCGCGCCGCACACGTCGAACTGGGATCTGGTGAACATGCTCACGGTGTCGTGGGTGCTCCAGGTCAAGATGTCGTGGCTCGGCAAAGACTCGCTGTTCACGGCGCCAGGTGGGGTCCTGCTCAAGCTGCTCGGTGGCCTGCCGGTCGACCGCTCTGGGCCCCACGGCTTGGTGGGCGAGGCGGCGCGGCTGTTGCGGGAAGCGAAGGGCGGCCTGTGGCTGGCGGTGCCACCATCCGGTACACGCGGCTTCAAAGACCACTGGCGGTCGGGCTTCTATCACATCGCGCGGGAAGCGAATGTCCCGATCTTATGCGGTTTCATCGACTACGAGAAGAAAGAGATGGGCATCCTCGACCACTTCGTGCCAACCGGGGACGTCAAGGCTGACATGGACCGCATTCGCAAGGCCTACGAGCCTGTGAAGGGCAAGTTCAACGACCTCAAGAGCGTGATTCG
Organism: uncultured Myxococcales bacterium; assembly: GCA_937910235.1. Lineage (GTDB taxonomy): Bacteria > Myxococcota_A > UBA9042 > UBA9042 > UBA9042 > UBA9042. The sequence goes on from CALENB010000113.1 coordinate 2,012, forward strand.
GCTCAAAGAAGAGGGCTAGAAGCGTGCCGAACGCGGCGCCTGAGGCAGCTGAGCGGCGTCTGCGGAACCTGCGCGTCGGCGGGCTGAGCCTCATCGGTTTCTTCATGATGATGGGCTACAGCATGGCGCGGCCGGCTGTTGAGTCGTTGTTTCTGGCGGCGCACGGCCACGAGGCGCTGCCGTACGGCTACCTGAGCGTGGTCGTGGTCATGGGCATCAGCGTCGTGGTCTACAACCGGTTCGTCGGTCGCGTGAGTCTGCCGAAGCTGTACACCGCCGCCTCGCTCATCGCCGCCGCGCTGCTGGCTGCGCTGCAGGGCGCGATCGCGCTGGAGTTGCCAGGCGCGCACCTGCTGCTCTACGCCTGGAAAGACGTGTACATGGTGGTGCAGGTAGAGATCTTCTACTCCTACTGCGCGACGGTGTTTGCCATCGGCACCGCGCGCTGGGTGTACGGCTTCTTTGGCGTTATTGGCTCGCTGGGTGGCCTCGTCGGAAACCTTGGCGTCGGTCCGCTCGCGCGAACGCTTGGCTCGGCCGGGTCGTTGTGGTTGCTGGTGCCGATGCTGCTGGCAGGGGCTGCGGCGGCGCTCTGGCTGGGCCAACACGCTGCCGAAGCGCAAGTGCCCGCTGCGGCGCTGCGGCCCCGGATCTCCGAGGCGTGGCGCGTCGTGCGGCAGAGTCGGTGGTTGCTGCTCATCATGGCGTTGGTGGCGCTGACGCAGACGGCCATCACGCTCATCGATTTCTCGTTCAACCAGGCCGTGCAGGAGGCCGTGCCCAACACCGACGAGCGCACGGCGGTAATCGGTCAGATCTACGCGGCGGTGTCGGTCGGCACGTTCGTGCTCAACGCGCTGACAGGCCCGATTCTCCGGCTCGCCGGTGTCCCTGCGACGCTGCTGAGCATCCCGTTTCTGCTCGCCAGCGCGGTCGTGAGTTTCTTGGTGATGCCGGCCTTCGCGGTGGCGGCGGCGCTCAAGATCGCGAGCAAGTGTTTCGACTACACCGTGTTCCGCTCCGCCAAGGAGATCCTCTACATTCCGCTCTCCCTGCCCGAAAAGACGGCCGGAAAGTCCATCGTCGACATGCTGACCTACCGCACCGCCAAGGGCGCCGCGTCCGTGCTGTTGTTGGGTCTCAGCGCCGTTGGCCTGTCGACGTGGGCCCTCGGCGCGACGCTGGTGGTCATCTCGCTGTGGCTGGGCGTGACGATTGTGCTGGTGCGCCGGTTTCGACTCACCGTGTCGCGCGAAGAAGAGATGCGCGGCCAGACGCGTGGTCAGAATTCAAAGCGATAGCGGAGGACCCCGTGCCAGTTCATTATCTCGAGGTCGTGACCCCGATGTCGAAGTCCCGTGCGCGACCTACGCCCGGCTCCACGGCGTGCGCTTCAGTGAGCCCGTCGCAGCGCTAGGCAACGCGCGAGCGGCGGCGCTGCGAAACGGCGGCAAAATCGGCGTCCGCGCCCCGATGCACGAGTCCGAGACGGCCGTGGTGCGCCCCTACCGGCCTCGATCATCGTTGAACATACCCGCTCCGCGGAGCCGGCAAACCCAACCCCAACATCGCCGAGCC
>CALENB010000114.1 GCA_937910235.1 uncultured Myxococcales bacterium
GACTTGGTCGACGAGCGCCGCCGCCGCCGCCGCTGGATCTGCGGCGCGCGCGATGCCGCGTGACACGCTGATCAGCAGCCCGAGCCCGTCGTCGCGCACCGCGGCCCGCACCGTCGCCTCCAGGTCGCCGCCCTGCGCGCCGACACCCGGCGCCAAGATCCAGGCGTTCGGATTCACCGCGCGCACCGCGGGCAGCGCACCAGGGACCGTCGCGCCGACCACCAGGCCGCATTGGCCGGTCGGGTGCGTGTCCCACCGCCGAACCGCCGCCGCCACCCGCACATAGAGCGGCACGCCGTCCACATCGCGCAGCTCCTGCAGCTCCGCCGCGCCAGGGTTCGAGGTGCGACACAGCACAAATACCCCGCGATCCTGGCGTTTCAGAAAGGGAGCGACGCTGTCCGCGCCAAGATACGGATGCAGCGTCACAGCCGTGGCGCCGAGCCGGTCGAAACACGCCGTCGCGTACGCCTCCGCGGTCGACGCGATGTCGCCACGTTTGGCGTCGAGGATGACCGGCACCTCTGGCTCCAGCTCCGCCACCAAGGTCTGCAGCGCAGCGACACCCTCAGCCCCGAACGCCTCAAAAAACGCGGCGTTTGGCTTGAACGCGCAGGCGTAGGGTCGCGTCTGCCGGACGATCTCGCGGCAGTAGGCCAGCGCCGCGGCAGCGGTTGGCGCGGGCAGGTCGTCGGGATGCGGATCCAAGCCGACACAGAGCAGTGATCCGGTCACGCGGGCGCGCGCCGCGAGGCGGTCAAAAAACGTCGGGAAGGCCATCGCTATGCGCTCCAAGGCTGTGGTGGACGGCGTCGGTTGGCGGCGGCCGTCAAGCCTTGCCCAGCACCATGGCCAGCAGCGCCATGCGCACGTACATGCCGTACTCCATCTGCCGGAAATAGGCCGCACGCGGGTCGTTGTCGACCTCCATCGTGATCTCGCCAACCCGCGGCAGCGGGTGCATTAACACCATCCGCGGCCGGGCATGGGTGAGCGTCTCCGGAGAGATCACGTAGGCGTCCTTGACCCGCGCGTAGTGCGCCGGATCGCTGAAGCGCTCCTTCTGCACCCGCGTCACGTACAGCACGTCGCTGCGCGGCAAAACGGCCTCCAGCTCGGTGTGGGCCTCCCAAGCGATGCCCTTTTCGTCGAGCTCTCTCAGGATCTTCTCAGGAAACGCGAGGCTCTCCGGGGACACGAAGTTCAGCTTCACGTCGTACATCGAGAGCAGACGCGCCAGCGAGTGCACCGTTCGGCCGTTCTTGAGGTCGCCGAGCAGCGTCACCGTCAACCCATCGATGCGGCCGGCCTCTTCGATGATCGTGAACAGATCGAGCAAGGCCTGTGTCGGATGCTCGCCGACCCCATCGCCCGCGTTGATAATCGGCTTGCGCGCGTACTTGGCCGCCAACTTCGCGGCGCCCACCTCGGGGTGCCGCAGCACGATGACGTCGGCGTAGCACTCCAGCGTCCGCACCGTGTCTGGCAGGCTCTCGCCCTTAGACACCGATGAATAGCGCACCTCGCTGATGGGGATGACGCTGCCTCCGAGTCGCTCCATGGCGGCCGTGAAGCTCGACGCCGTGCGTGTCGAGGGCTCGTAAAACAGGCTGGCGAGGATCTTGCCTTTCAACAGATCGAAGCTGCCGACCCGCAGCACCATCTCCCGCATCTCGCGCGCGACGCCGAAGATGTGGCTCAGATCGGCCCGACGAAACTGGGCCACCTCGAGGATGTCGCGGCCGTAAAATGGCGCGTCGCGACGGTCGCCTAGCGGCAGGTGCGGACTCGGTTGCGGGCGGTTGGCGTTCATCTGGACATCCCCCTGAGCATGCGTGATTGCGGCGTGACTGCGGCGTGGCGGCTGACCCTACTTGTTGGCACAGAGGGCGACGTTCTCCCCCGATTTCGGCACGGTCGGCAACACGTCGACTTCGATCTCGTCTATCGCGACGCCTTTCAAGGACTGATTGAGCAGCAGCATCCACACGTAGCCGCCCTGCGCGGGCAGGCACTCGCCGGCGAGCGTGATCGATTGCCACTTGTCCTTGTTCTGGTCGGGCTCCGGCACCACCGTCGCGCGCGCCACCACCGACCCGCCATTGGCGCCCGAGAGCGTCACCGCGCCGTTGAACTGCAGCGCGAGCGAGAGGTTCGGGTTGTTGAACGTGCCTGGCGATTCGGCGTGCCAGCGGATCCGCACCGCCTGCGTGCCTGATTGCACCGCTAGCCGCCACTGCAGGTAAGCCGGCACGCCAAACTTGTAGCCACCGCCGAGCAGCTCACCGCCGGCGACGCGAAAGAGGGCCTTATCCTGGCTCTTCTCGGCCGACCAGGTCGCCATCGGCAGCACGCGCGTACAGTCTGCGAGCCCATGTTTCTTGAGGATCAGCAGCATCTGCTCCGACTTGTCGAAGTCCTCTTTCTCCGCCTCAGCGACGATGAGCTTGGCCGCGCCGGCAAAACTGGTGTGATTGGTGAAGGCCAGCAGCGCGCGCAGCACGACGCGGTCGGCGAAGTCCGCGCCCACCTTCTGCCGAATCGCCCACAGCGCGCTGCTAAAGACGCGGCCATCGGCGTGCACCTCTCCGGTCAGATCTTGCGGACAGGTGCGCTTCACCGCGAGGTCCCGCACGAGGTGAGCCCCGGCGAAGGCGAGCCCGTAGGTGCCCACAACCGCGTGGTTCATCATGGCCGCGGCGAAGTAGTCCGCGAACCCCTCGTTCATCGACCCAGGCTGATTATTCAGGCCATACTCGTCTGCGAACAGCCCGCTCAGCCGCGTCGTGCCGACCATGGCGTGGGTGTATTCGTGGTAGATGACCGTCGCGTCGTAGGCAAAATCGATGTCTTTGTACTGACCAAAGATGATGTGACCCTCTTCTCGCTCCGGGAGTTGGAACGATTTGAAGCCCTTGGGTGGCATGAACGCCGCGTTCGGATAGCCCGACCAGCCGCCCTCCAGGCCGTGGGTCTTCGCGATGGCGGGGTCGAACCACAGGTTCACGTTGACGAGCGCCGGCAGCGGGTAATCCAGGTCTTTGAGGCCGTGTTTGTCTTTGAAGTACGCGTGAATGGCGTGCATGTGGTGGTACATCATCAGCTCGGCGAAGCCGTCGTTGGGATCGCTGAGGTCCGCCGGCGGCAGGATGTGGGTGTAGTGGCCGTCTGCGTCGGGGCGCACCGTGGCGACCTCTTTGCACATCGCGCCAAACGCGAAGCCCAGGGAGGCCATCGTCAAGCCGCCGGCCTCGTTCAGGCAGTTGCGCACCGCCGCGTAGGGGCCCGTCAGCTCGCCGTTGTTGGACGTGGGACGAACCAGGGTCACCTCGGTCGTGACGCCGTTGTCGGTCGTGGGATCGTGCAGGTACACCTTGGCGCGTGGCGCCAGGGCAAGCGTGAGCCCAGCGCCGCCGTCGGTCAGCGTGTCAGGGTTCGCCGCGCCATCGGGCAGTCCACCCGCGCCGTCGTCGGTCCCGATCGCGCCTGTGTCGCTGTTCGCGGCAGCCGTGGCGGGTTCGGCACCGCAACCGAGCGCGGCAGCCGCGACGAGGGCGAGCGTCAGCCAGGGCGCGATGGCGCGCTGAACGCTCGGGATCTCAAGCTTCATCGTGGGCTCCCAACTCATCGGCGAAGTCGATCGGTGACGCGTTGCGCGACGCCATCTGCGCTGCGCACGACGACGCGAACCATCCGCGCGGTCGGCGAACCGAACAGGTCGACAGCATAGCCGTGGGCGGCGCCCGCGGGCGTCAGGTCGATGACCTCCGTCACGCTCTGCACCCGCCAGTGTTGACCCGGGGTGTGGTGCGTTGGCTGTGTCATCGCCAAGATCGCCCGGCGCTGCGCCAGCTCGGCACCCACGGCGCCGCGACTCGGCTTGTGTACGGGGTGCGCGTCGCTTGAGAGGTGGCGAACGGTGCCGTCGGGATCCATGGCGACCGCTACGAACCGGCCCAGCACCGGCAGCCCGCGCCAGCTCTGCGCAAATCGCGCCACGTCTCGACCGTTGGCCTGGCTCACGTGGTCGAGGCGAAGATCAGCGGTAGCCACGCCGCCGAGCAGGGCTTCGTGCGCACGGAGGAAGCCGCGCGCGCGCGCCTCGACGGTCGCGCCGCGGGTGATCGCCGCGAGCCCCCCCACGAGCTGTGGCCCCGGCTGGGTCCAGACCCACTGCACAGCGAGGCGCGGCGTGCGTACACGCAAGGTCGCGACCATCGCCGCAGCCCGAGCACGTGACGTGTCCGTCTTCGCGGTTGCGACCGTCGCTGGCGCGGTCACGGTCGCGGCGGGCCGGGACGCCTTTGGAGGCGGCGTCGCGCCGGCCAGAGGTGCGACGAGCAGCGACAGGGTCGCGCCTGCCGCCAGCATGCCTGTCGCGGGAAGCCACGGGCGGCTGCGGCGCTGCACGATCGCCCGCAGCGGCGGCGTGTCGGGCGAAAAGCGGGTGGTCATGGCGGCCTCCAGACGGCGAGAGCGCGGACACTAGCAGAAACTCGGCCCAGTGAACCGAATCCCGCCTCCCTCGCGCCGATTTTTGAGGGCGCGCCTCGCCACCGCGCGCCAACGCCCAACTTGCACGTAGCCGCAGCCGCGCGCACCATGCCCAGCCGCGCGGCCTGACGCGCGATATTGGAGCCGCACATGGCCATCGCCATTCGCCTAGAAATCCTGCTCGACGGACCGCGCAGCGGCACCGAGATCGTCGATCCGAACGTGGTCGTCAGCCAACTCGACGGCACATTCTCCGCCGGTGATGAACCGCTGCAGCTCGACTGGACGCTGACCGAGGTCGCTAGAATCGTAGCGCTGTCCGCGCGCCTGCACGGCGAGCTTCGCTACGCCTGCGCCCGCTGCGCCGATCCCCTCACATTCCCCGTCTCGATGGACATCTCGCACCACTGGGTGCCGCTCGGCGATCTCTCCGTCGACGACGACGAGACGGACGACTTCGAGCGGGATCCCGACGTCTCTGAGCATGATGGGGTCGAGATCGACATCGAGCCGATCGTGCTCGAATGTGTCGTGGTCGAGTTTCCGTTTGCGCCCGCTTGTGACGTCAGCGCAGAGGGCCGCTGTCCAACGTGGACCGACGAGCCGCGCGTGATACACCCCGGCGGCGAGGCGCCCGTGGTGTTGCGCAAGAGCCCGTTCGCAGCGCTCGCGGGCCTGAAACTCGGGCCAGAAGCTGAGGGCTAGCCACGCGTCGCACCACCGCACCCCACACCGCCCCACACCGACTCACACCGCGTCACACCGACCCACACCGCGTCACATCATCGGTTCGCATCGCCGCTGGAGCACCTCATGCCCGCACCCTTTCGCATCTACAACACCCTCAGCCGCACGGTTGAAGACTTCACGCCCGTCAGGGAAGGCCACGTCGGCATCTATGTTTGCGGGATGACGGTGTACGACCACATCCACGTCGGCCACGCCCGCGCGATGGTCGTGTTCGACGCCTTTGTGCGCTACCTGCGCCATCGGGAGTGGGACGTCACGTTCGTGCGCAACTTCACCGACGTCGATGACAAGATCATCGCGCGCGCCAACGAGGTCGGCAAAGATCCGGTGGCGCTGGCGGCGGAATACATCGGTCACTTCCACGACGACGTCGCCGCGCTTGGCCTCGAGCGTCCCGATCGTGAGCCCAAGGTCAGTGAGACCATCGACGGGATCTTGGCGATGATCGGTCGCTTGATCGAGGCTGGTAGCGCCTACGAGCAGGACGGCACGGTCTGGTACAGCGTTGAGACGTTCGCGGAGTACGGCAAGCTCAGTGGCCAGAAGGTCGACGAGCTGCGCAGCACAGGTGAGCTCGAAGGCAAGCGCGCCGCGGCCGACTTTGCGCTCTGGAAGGGCGCAAAACCGGGCGAGCCGTCGTGGGACAGCCCGTGGGGCCCCGGTCGTCCTGGCTGGCACATCGAGTGCTCCGCGATGAGCCTGGCCGACATTGGGGAGACCCTCGATATCCATGGCGGCGGCCTCGACCTGGTGTTTCCGCATCACGAGAACGAGATCGCACAATCCGAAGCCGCCAACGGCCAGCCCTACGTCAACTACTGGATGCATAACGGCCTGTTGACGATGTCGAGCGGCCAGAAGATGGGCAAGTCGCTCGGCAACGTGATCAATGTGCGTGAGGCGCTGACGGCGTTCCCGGCGGAGACGCTGCGGCTGTACTACCTCCAGAGCCACTACCGCTCGCCGCTGCCTTGGGGACCAGAGGCGCTGCCCGAGGCGCTGAGCATGCTCGGTCGCTTGTACGAAGCGCGCGAGAACGCCGAAGCGATGGGCGGCACAGAGACGGCGGAGCAGGTGATCACGGCCTTGGGCGAGGACGCATCAAAGGTGTACAGCCTCGGTCACGGCTTCGAGTCGCGGCTCTACGGCGCGCTGGACAGCGATTTTAACACCGCGCAGGTGATCGGCTACCTCTGCGAGTTGGCGCGTGCGGTGAACCGTTTCGCCAACCATAAGAAGTCGAAGAAACGCGGCGCGCCGGTCGTCAAGTTCGCGCTCCAAGCTTTTGCGCAGGTCGCTGAGGCCTTGGGGATCATGACGATGACGTCAGCCGATTTCATGCTTGAAGTAAAGGCGAAGCGCCTCTCCGCCATGGGCATCTCGGCCGAGACGGTCGAGGCGTTGCTGGTCGAGCGCGTGCAGGCGCGCGTCGACAAGAACTGGGGTCGCGCAGACGAGATTCGCAACCAGCTCGACGAGATGCAGATCGTGGTCATGGATCACGCGGACGTGTCCGAGTGGAAGGTGCGGCTCAACCCGACCACCTAGCCGCTGTCTAGATCCGCGCGAGCAGCAGCTTGAGGCGAGCGTCGGCTTCACGCCGCGCGTCGTCGTAATCGCCGTCGTGTAGCAGCGCGCTGCGCAGCTGGCCGGGCTGCCCAATCCAGCGGCCGCTGACCATCATGCCATCGAGCGCGTCGGTCGGCTCGGCGTAGGCGAGCGTCCGCAACACGTCGGTTCCGGGCCAGAAGTTGGGATGGGCGACGTCCCACGTGAGCAGGTGAGCCCACGCGCCGGGCGCGATGACGCCGCTCGGCATCTTCGGATCGAGCTGCCCAGGAATCGACCAGACCCGCGCCAGGAGCTGCGCTGGATCGGCCCAGTTCGGCCACGCATCAAACGTGCGTTGACGCCGGTTTTGCAGGGCTTCAGCGTCAGCGAGGCTGCCGCTCTCTCGGAAGGCGACCTGCTCGGTGCTCGACGCCGCCGCCATCGCGCGCAGCCCGGCGACGTAGCGCAGCTCCTTCTGCGGACCCATGCCGTCGTTGCTCGCGGCGCAATCCGTCGCCACCAGCCACGGCACACCTGCGGCCTGCCAGCCCTGAACGTCCGCGGGAAACGAGAACTGGAGCTGGCTATACGGGCAAAACCCCAGCGTGTGACGGGTGGGGTCGAGCAGGGCGAGATCTTGCTGACTCAGAAAGATGCCGTGCACCAGGAGACAGCGCGCCTCCAAGGCGCCTGTGCGGGCCAGCCAGCCAAGCGCGGACGTCCCGTGCCGTTGCCAAGCGCGCCGCAGCTCTTCGATGGACTGCGCGAGGTGGGCGTGCACCGTCAAGTCGTGGGTCGTCGCGGCGTCGGTGATCCGGCGCCACAGATCACCGCTGACCGTGTCCGTCGCGTGCGGCCCCAACGCCGGAAAGATGCCGCGCTCGGCGAGATCGTCGTTCGCCAGCAGGTCAAACGTCGCCTGCCACTGCGATTCGAGGCGCGCCACCCCAGGACCATCGAGGTCCTGCAGCGTCGGGGCCACAAAGCCCGCCAATCCGGTGTCTGCGAGGGCTGCGGCGAGCTGCGTCCCGCCGTAGTAGTGCTCCCAGACCACGGCGACGCCGGCCCGCAGGCTCTCGTAGGCGCCGAGCCGCGCAAAGGCGCGCACATCGGCGTCTTCAATGTGGCTCTCCAGCGCGAAATACAGGTTCTCGACGACGTTGTCGCGCATCGCCGCCGCGCCGCCGATGCCACGAAAGGCGGCCATCGAGAGGTGTGTGTGCGCGTTCACGAAGGCTGGCGTGATCAGCCGGCCTGACAGGTCGATCACGTCCTCGTCATAGCTCTCGGCCAACTCGGCAAACCCAGCGCGATCACACGGCGACACCGCTCGAATGCGACAACCCTCGACCTCGATGGCGGCCGCCTCGACTGTGAGCCCGGATTCATGGTCGCCGAGCACAACTTGATCGCTCCACAGCAGCATGATCTCTCCTCGTCCGCGCTCGTGTCGCCAATTGGCGTGCATCCATCACGCGTCCTGGCTACGCTACGCCGACTTGACCAGCCCGACCAGCGGGCGGCGCCGGGAGGCCCCTTTGGACGATCGCAGCTTCGATGATGTCACCGCAACACAACTCACTTGGCTGGACGATGGCGGCATCGATGTCCAGTGGAGTGACGGCCACCACAGCGTCTTCGGCCGGCCCTACCTGCGTGCGATGTGCCCCTGCGCCACGTGCCAGGGCACCCATGGGCCGCCCACGACGCTGGTAGACAGCCGCGCGTTGGCTGCGGACGCCGCGCCAGTCAAGAAGAAGTTTGGTGGCTTCAAGGTCATGACGGGCCCCAAACCCGCCTCCGTGGATGTGGCGATCCAGGTCAAAGGCGCAGAGCCCGTTGGCCGATATGGCATGAAGATCACCTGGGGAGATGACCACAACACCGGCATCTACACGTGGCGCTACCTGCGCGCCGTGAGTCCGGGGGACGGCACGGCCGCGCATCCGGCGACGGAGGCCGCTCAGCGCGCGCGGCCCAAGGCGCGGCAGGCCGCTGGTCTGTAGCGCGCCGTCGATGAGGTCGCGACGCACGGCGGGTTCGGTGCCGCTAAGATGGCTCGCCCGCGAGCGCCGCATGGAGCTGGGCGCACAGCGCCGTCGCCGCCGAATCGCCTAGTTTTCCGGGCTGCCAGCCGACCCCCAAGCCCTGCGTCCCGATTTTTGGGATGATGTGGAAGTGCACGTGCATCACGGCCTGATGCGCCGCGTGACCATTGTTCTGCAGCACGTTGTAGGACTCAGCCCCGGTCGCCGCCAGCACGGCTCGGGCGATGCGCGGCAGGACCCAGCCGATGGCGGCGCTGGCTTCATCCGAGAGCTCGTGGAGAAAGGCGCGCCGCTCTTTGGGGATCACCAGCGTATGGCCGGGCGAGAGCGGAAAGATGTCGAGAAATGCGAGCACATCCTCGTCTTCATAGACCTTGTGGCAGGGCAGGCTGCCGTCGAGGATGCGATCGAACAGGCTCGGGCCATGCGGATTTACATTCGGTGATTGGCTGGGCATCGAGGGACCTCGTGGATGATGGCGCGCCGTGGCTGCGGGTGGCGCCGTGGATGAGGGTGGCGTCGCGCGTGGAGCGGCGTCGACTCAGATGGCCGCGTGCAGCCGCCATCGGCGCAGTGTACCGGATCGTCGTGCGCCGTGGACCCGTGCCCAGCGCCGTGTCACCAGCCAAGCTAGCCCGCGTTGGGGTCCGATGACGGAGGTTTTAACGCGCGTGTTTCATGCGTACCATCCCCGTGTTAGTTTCAACCGCGCAAGCAAGTCTTATTGAGGTTGGTTTCGTCGGACGATTCGGCAGCGCTCGCGCTACCCGATGTCGCCCGCAACAGACCGTCCAGAGCGGAGGGCAGCGGTGGACGAATCGAAGACAGCCGGGGACGTCGATGGCCCTCCCGACAACCGACGACCCAGCATCGAGGTGAGCCACGCCGCGATCGCGTGGGATCTCGACGCCGGGAGCGTGTCGTTCTTCGGCATCCCGAGCGCGCTGTTTTGGACCGACCCCTCGTTGCTGCGAATGCTGGCGCCGCTGGCCGAGGAGGTTGGGCACGAGCAGTTTCGCTTGATGGTCGCGGAGTCGTCGAGCATCGGAACCGAAGAAGATTATCACGTGATCGTGACCTCGCTTGGCGCGACGTTCTCGGAGGGGTTCCTGGCCTGGGGCGAGGTCGTCGGTGCGGCGGGGTGGGGCCACTTTGAGCTGCCCGCGTACGATCTCGCCAAGCAGTCCGCCCGTGTCGTGGTTCGCAACCCCTGGGAGCTCTCGATGCAGCGCAGCCTGCGCCCGGAAGAGCGCTGGGGATGCCCGTTTCTGCAGGGCAAGATCATCGGTATCTTCACCCACGCCCTGGAGACGCGGTGTTGGGCTGACGAAGAGCTTCGCTACGACGACGATGGCAACGGCACGTTGATTCTGACTGTCTATGCGTCCGAACGTACGATATCTAAGGAGCTAGCTGGGTTGCGTACAGCGCGCCGGCTGTCGCGCGAGAGGCGGCTCGAGCGCGAGATCCAGCAAAAGACCGTCGCGCTGGAGCAGGCCCAGGAGGAGCTGCGGCAGTACTCGCGTTCGCTCGAGCAGCGCGTCAAGGCGCGCACCCGAGCGCTGCTGGCCGAGACGAACCGCGCCGAGGCGGCGTTGGCGGCGCAGAGCAACTTCCTCGCGACCATGTCCCACGAGCTGAGAACCCCGATGAATGGGGTTTTGGGGCTGACACAGCTCCTCAGCGTGACCCCGCTCGACGCCGTGCAGAAGCGCTACATCGACGCGTTGGAGGCCTCGGGAGAGACGCTGCTCGGGCTGATCAACCACACGCTCGATTTCTCCAAGATCGAAGCGGGGCGGATGGTGCTCGATCGACAACCCTTCGATCTCGTGAGTTGCCTGGACGCCGTGCAACAGACCATGACCCCGATCGCGCACAAGCGGGGGTTGCGATTGACGGTCGTCATCATCGACGACACGCCGTTGGACCTCGTCGGCGACCGACTGCGGTTGACTCAGGTGCTCGTCAATCTGGTGGGGAACGCCATCAAGTTCACAGAACACGGCGAAGTGCGATTGCTGGTGCGAGGTGAGCTGGGGCCGTCTGGCGAGGGTAAGTTTCGCTTCGAGGTCGTCGATACGGGGCGCGGTGTCGCGGTGGAGACGCTGTCGAAGGTCTTTGTGCCCTTCGTGCAGGGAGACGCACGCGACGGGAGCCGGCATGGCGGGACCGGGCTTGGGCTAGCGATCAGTCGGCGTCTCGTTGAGGCGATGGGCGGGGAGATCGGCGCAGAGTCGGTCCTGGATCACGGCTCGACGTTCTGGTTCACCGCGGCGTTCGATCTGCATCGTTCCGTCGCGCGCACGGCACCCCCAATTGCGGAGGCGATCGTGGTCGCTCCGCTCAGCGACGCGTTCCTACCCTGGAAGCTGCGAACCGAGGGGCTGCGCGTCACTGCGGCCGCGTCGGTGGAGGAGGCCTGGGCCCTCGTCGCCGAGCGAGAGGCCGACCTGCTCTTTGTTGACCTGCCACGTGTTGACCTGCCACGTGTTGACCTGCCACGTGTTGACCTGCCACGTGTTGACCTGCCGGCTGACGACCACCCAACGCTGGACGAAGCGCGGCTCGCCTCCCTCGCCGCATGGTCGCTGCCTGCAGGCGTGACCGTCGTCGCCTTAGTGGATCAGGACGTGGGTTCCTCCAGTTCGCTACCCGAGCGCACCGAGGTGCTGGCGCAACCGCCCAGCCTCAAGTCGCTGCGGCGTCTGCTGCTGGGGCTTCAGCTCGGTGTTGGCGGGCTACGTGTCCCTGACGGTGACAACGGGCCCGGGCCGCAGCTCTTCGAACCGGGGAGAGCCGTGCGGGTGCTGCTCGTCGAAGACAACGTCATCAACCAAGTGGTGGCGCAGACCATGCTCGAGCAGCTCGGCGCGCACGTGCGATTCGCGATCAACGGCCAGGAAGCGCTGGACGCTGTGCGCGCGGAAGAGTGGGACCTTGCGCTGATGGACTGCGAGATGCCCGTCATGAACGGCTTCACCGCGACGCGCGAGATCAGACGGCTGGAGCGCGGCACGGAACGGCATCTACCCATCATCGCGTTGACGGCAAACGCGCTGGACGACCAGCGCGACGCCTGCCTCGCCGCGGGGATGGACGCGCATATCGCCAAGCCTGTGGCGCGGAGTGATTTGGCGGCGCTCCTTCAGCGGCACGCGCGGCGACGGCCCGGGTCGAGCGGGTGAGTTCACGGGCGCAAGTAGACTTCGCGCACGTGCCGAGACGCCAAGCTGCCCTGGCTACGCGTAAAACAGGAGCGAGTGATGACGATGGACGGTCAGATTGCCGCGACGACCCTGCCTTTCGGCGAGGTGACGGCGCGCTTGGACGCGGCCGAGCGCGGCATCTCAGCGCTCGCCCGCCGCCTCGGTGTCCCGGGTGACACCTGGCGTTCCCTGCTCGCTGAGCTGCTTGGCATCGACGGCGACGTCGCTGAGCCGGTGTCGGCGCTGCGGCTTGGGCTACGCACCACGCTGCTGACGGACGTGGATCCCGACCGAAGGTGCTTTCTCGTTCTCGAGGGCCGGTTTGACGAGTACCGCCTGAGCGTCCGCGCGGCGGTGCGGGAACCGGGGCAGCTGCTTGGCTGCCTGCCGCTGCTCTCGCCGCTCGATGACCCTTATCTCGAGCGCGGCGTCGACCCCAGCCATGCCCATGGCGCCGGCGCCACGGTGAGCGGAGAGGCCGAAACCGCAGCTCCCGAGTGGCGCGAGGGGAGCGAGGTGCGAACGACGATCCCGTCGCTGGTCGTCCCGATCGAGGGCGCCCGTTTCGTGCGGCTGCTCGATGAGAACCACGCTTTTGCGCGCGTGATGCTGCGGTACATCGCAGAGCTCGGTGGTGATTACCTCGACGATCATCGGCAGTACGACGAAGCCTTCGAACAGTATTTTCCCGGCCGCAGCGGCATGCTCACGCCGCCACCGTACGAGGTCGAACAAGCGGACATGCGCGTCGTGTTCTGCAAGAAGCCCGAAGATCCAGCGTTGTTGCAGCAGATGCTGCCGCCGTCGTCACGGTGGTATCCAGGTCTCGACTTCTACCTGCTCGTCTGCTCGGAGATGAAGAACATCGCACCAAAGTGGCATCCGGAGGCCGCCTTCAACTACGACGAGGTCGCGGTTTTTGTTCCCGCGCAGCACGGCGTCGACGTTCGGCTGTATTTCCACGTGCCGTTCATGTTCCCCGACAACATCATGGCCATCTATCTTGGCCGCGAGATCCTCGGGCTGCCCAAGCGGCGGTCGGCGAACTTCCGCGAGACCATCTGCGCAGCGACCGGGAACGAGCGCTTTCTGATGCGACGGATGCTCCCAGAAGAGGCCCGCGAGCGGCGTGGCGTGCTCGGCTATCATCACCCCAAACAGATCGATGTGCTCGATATGCGCTGGACCACGGTGCCTGGAGACGAGGAGGGGGCGCGGCTGGGCGAGCTCGTGTCGGCGTTGTTCGGCGCCGTCCTTCCCGACGTCGTGGGGCACCTCCTGGCGACGCCCATCGGTCAGCTCGTCGCGTCGTGGATCGACACGCTCGGCGCCGCGACCGGCCGCGAACGTCCACTCTCGGCGCTGCGCGACAGCGTCAACGCGATGCTACCGCACCTCCCTGAAGGCCTGCGGACCGTCAACGCCACCGCGTGGAAACGCATTTTCGCGCCTGAGGTGCGCACCGATGGCAGCGGCGAGCAGCCTTGGCGTCGACGTGACTTTGAGGTCGACGCCGTCGCGTGCACGCCTTTCCCGATCAGCAAGATCCATCATCTAGAGGTCATCGACACCTCTGCGCACGGCGGCGGCGGCCTGTTCGCCAACCGCGGCTTCCCGATCGCCGACCTCGATCGAATCAGCCCCTATGGCCTGCGCCTCAACGTCGCCATGAGCCTGCAACCGGGGCGGGTCATCCACAATTTTCGCCGTGATCCGCTGTCGCTGACCTATCGCCGCCGCCGGCAGCTCGCGTGGGGTCCGCACCCAGGCGACGATGGCTTCTAGGTCCCGCGTGACCGCCGCGGCGCTGCGCCCCTGGGATTCCGCGGTGCGACCCCCTATGCTCGCACCGATGAACGACGCGCCGCCCGAGCCCAAACCCTGCCACCACGACGGCTGCGTCCTGCCGGCACAGGCGGGGCGCGACGACTGTGTGTTGCACGAGCCGCGCCGTGGCAAGACGCGCACGGAGCTGCTCGCTGCCTTCCGGCTGCTCGACGAGGCGAACGTGATCCGCATCCGCGATCTGGATCTCCGCGACGCCGACCTATCAGGGATCTTCCTCGGCTTGAAGAACCTGCAGCACAGCGATCTCTCCGGCGCGAACTTCGACAACGCCCGGATGACCAAAGTCGGCTTCGATTTCTCCACGCTCGACGGCGCTCACTTCGAGAACGCGATCCTGGAGAAGGTCGACCTGCGACGCGTCGTGAGCATGCGTCGCTGCCACTGGTACGAGGCGATCTTCGACGGCGTGCAGGTGCCCGCGATGGAGCGCGTCGGCCTCGCGACGCCCTATGATTCCGGCGCGAAAGGCGCAAACCCCAAGCGCGCGAGCTACGTCTTCCGCCACTTCAAGGAGCTCTACAAGAGCGCGGGAGACCACGACACCTCCGGGCTGTTCTACGAGCGCGAGATGGACATGCGCCGCATCCACGGCCCCATCTCCGAGCGAATCTGGTGGTGGATGCTGTCGCTCACCTGCGGCTATGGTGAGCGCCCGATGCGCACCGTGTGGCTGTTCTTCGTCATCATCTTCGGTTTTGCCACGCTGTACCTCGGCTGCGATGTGAAGGCGCCGGAGGGACAAGTCCGCGATTTCCCGACGTCGCTCTACTTCTCCATCATCACGTTCACCAGCCTCGGCTACGGCGACATCCTACCGGTGAGCACCACGGCGCGCCTGCTGGCCGGGTGTGAGGCGGTGCTCGGCGTGTTCTCCATCAGCCTCTTCGTGTTCGTTTTTTGCCGGCGCATGGTGCGTTGAAGTGTCCGTCATTTCGGCGGCGCCCAGCCCTTGCTGACCTTGCCGCTCTCCGACAACCACAGCCGCTGATCCGCCTTGAACGGGCCCGCGAAACTCACCTTAAAGCCGCCGGGGAAGACCACGTCGACACCGTTGACCTCGGTCGCGGCGCCCAGGCCAATGTGCTGAACCAAACTGTCTTGGCAGCCCTGGCCGTTGCCGCCCGACACGCTCCGCAGCACGGTCTTCGCGCCGATCTTGACCCGCACCGTCGCCCCGATCGCGGCGCGGTTGGCTTTGACATCGCCGATGACCCCCACCTGCAGCCAGTGGCCCGGTTTTCCGGCCCGTTTGCCGCCGGGGCGCAGGCCATTGCCGCTGTTCAAGAAGACGACGCCCTTGGTCGCGAGGTCCGGCAACCCGTCGTGGTTGATGTCGGCGACCGCCATGCCCCAGCCGTTCTTCACGGTCAGCCCCGCGTGCAATACATCGAGTTCAAACGTTCCGTCGCCGAGGCCCCAGTAGAAGTCGGTCGGTCGGCCGTCGTAGGTGGCGCTGATGGCCAGATCCAGCACGCCGTCGAGGTCGAAGTCGGCCAGCACCGGCACGGAATGCGTCTCCTGGTAGCGCAACCCCGACGCGCCGACGGGGATCGACCAATCGCCCTGAATGTCATTCCAGCCACCCTTGCCGTCATTCAACAGCACCTGGCTCTTGTCGCTGAAGTTGAAGAAGCGTGGATGGGCTAGGTTCGCCACGACAACGTCCATCTGGCCGTCTCCATTGAGGTCGCCCCAGGCCGTGCCGATCGAGTGGCCATATTGCGTCGCGCCGCCGCTGGCCACGGGGTCACCGGCGAGGCCAACCTTGAGCGCGACTTCACTGACGGTGCCGTCGCCATTGTTGCGGTAGTACAGGTTGCGGTGCAGCCGATAGTTGTTGATGAGGATGTCCACATCGCCGTCGCCGTCCGCGTCCACCGGGTTGGCGCCGCGGCTCGCAAACGCAGACCCTGAGAGCCCTAAGAAGCCGCTTTTGCCGGTCCAATTGCTAAACTTTCCGCCGCCCTCGTTGTGCCAAATCGTGTCGTAGTAGAAGGTGCCAAGACCCCAACAGATGAAGTTGGCGACGTACAAGTCGAGCTTGCCGTCCGCGTCCACATCGATCCACGCCGCGCCGGGTGTGGGGCTGTGAATGCTGGTCTTCTCGTCCTTGTCCTCGCAGAAGTTATAGCTCTGAATATCGCTGATCCCGGACGCCACGGTCACATCTTCGAACGTCCCGTCGCCTTTGTTGCGCAGCAGCGTGTCGCCGCCGTTGTAGTTCTCCCAGAAGACAAACAGATCGAGGTGGCCATCGTTGTCAAAATCACCCCAGACGCCGCCGTTACCCTTCACGTCGAGCTGCTTGAAGCCGACCTGCTCGCTCACATCGACGAGCGTGCCGTTGACGTTTCGGAAGAGCTTGTTGCTGCTGTCAAACAGGTCGACCCAGCCGTCGTTGTCGTAGTCACCCCAGGCCATGCGATGCCCAGGCGCCACGTCCTTCATCGGTTGCAGCATCGTCTGTGCCGGCGCGACGGTGGGTAGCGGCTCCACCACGAGGCGCACCAGGTAGTCATTGGCGCGCGACAAGCTCAGACCATTCCAGTTGAAGTTGGCCTGCCCGTTCCACGTGAACGACGTGATGTCGGGGAAGTTCCACGCCGAGTGGCAGCGAGCGAACTGCTCGCAGCAGGTCTGCGCGTCCTTACAATCGGCGTGAATGGTGCCGTCGAACGCCCACGAGGCTGCGCCGGGCCCTTTGCGTTTGTGGGCGACGTAGACGAGGCCCGGCTGGCTGAGCGTCACGGGCTCGGGGAACTTGAACGTCACCCACGCCCCAGGTTTCACTTCGTTGGCGGCGCAGCTCACCTCCCAGATTGGATCTGGGGCCCAGAAGTCGAAGCCGTTGTGACCAAAGTCACGGTACAGCCCGGCCTTGACGTCGCCCGCCGCTGGCACGCTGCCGAACTGCACCCGAAAACCGTGCACACGCACCGGTTGGTCGAGGTCGAAGCGCACCGCCTCGTGCAAAGTCTGATCGATGATCTTCTTGCCGATGATCTCGGCGTCAGGGACCGCGGTCAGGTGGTTTTTCGCCGTGCCGTCGTCCCACGCGATCTCGATCAAACCGGTCGGCAACGGCGCGTCCAGCCCGCACGCAAGCAGCGTGCCGACGGGCGGGCCGCTGTCCGTGGCGTCGCCGTCCTCAGCGCCACCATCCGGGCTCGCGCCATCGCCGCCAAACCCGTCGATCGGCTGAGAATTCAAGCTATCCGCGCCGCCTGAGCCATCGTCGTCGGCGCCAGCTGCGTCGGCCGTCGCGGTGGTCGGATCGGCGTCGCTGCCGCAGGCCGATGTCAACGTCAGGGCCGCGGCCAAGCTGAGTAGCAGCATCCAACGTCGTGGTTTCGTGGCAAGGCTCATGGCTGACTCCCGTCTTTGGTCCAAGGAGGGTACAAGAATGAACGTGCGCGCGCCCCTGTCGCGATTCTGTCACCGTCACCCGTCCGCGAGCTAGCCGATGATCGTCATCGCGACCCATGATCACGCCGATTTTGACGCCTTCGCGGCCATGGTCGCTGCGCGGCGGCTTCACGGCGGCGGTCGTATGGTGCTGGGGCGGCCAGTCGCAAACCACGTTCATGCGTTTCTCTCGCTGCACAAAGACCACTTCGACATCTGCGTGGAGCGCGACCTTGACCTCGCCGCGGTGGATCGACTCGTCGTGGTGGATACGCGCGACGTACGGCGTCTGAGAAACATCGAGCAGCTCGTCGGTCTGGTGCGCGCGGGCCAGCAGGCGATTCACGTCGAGGTCTGGGATCACCACTGCGCCTCCGCTGATGACCTCGTCGGCGACACCAACCACGTTGAGGCGGTCGGCGCGGTGACGACGCTGCTCGTCGAGCGGCTGCGTGAGGACCGACACACCCTCCCCGAGATCGAGGCGACCGCCCTCGCGCTCGGAGTGCACGCTGACACCGGCTCGCTGACCTACCCGATCACCACGCCGCGCGACGCTGAGGCGCTCTCGTGGCTACTGGCTCAGGGCGCCAACCTCAAGATGATCGGTCACTATCTCCGCACGCGGCTGCTGCCAGCGCAGCGCGACGCGCTCCTGGCGATCATGGCGAGCACCGAGACGCAGCTGTACTCCGGCGTCGAGGTGGCGTTTGCGCAAACCCAGCTGACCGTGACGGTGCCAGGGTTAGCCGAGGTCACGAGCGAAGCGCTGCAGACAGGGGGACACGACGCGATTTTTGCGCTGTATGGGGTGCCTGGGCAGCGCGTCACCGTGGTGGGACGAGCCGGCGCGCCTTGGATCGACATCGGCGCGCTGATGCGCCGCCTTGGCGGGGGCGGGCACCGTGGCGCCGGCGCTGTGACGTTCAAGGACATCGACGTGGCGGAGGCCCAGCGCCGGATCCAGGCGCAGCTGGCGCTGGACCCGCCCGCACCGTCGCGCGTGCGGGATGTGATGAGCACACCCGTGCACTGCGTCTCGCCAGACCTGCCGCTGTCGCACCTGGCTGACCTGCTCGCGACCTGGCGACACTCGGGCGTGCCGGTCGAGCGGGACGGCCAG
The DNA here is from genome assembly GCA_937910235.1 of uncultured Myxococcales bacterium. Taxonomy (GTDB): domain Bacteria; phylum Myxococcota_A; class UBA9042; order UBA9042; family UBA9042; genus UBA9042. Next base: position 18,429 of record CALENB010000114.1, read on the forward strand.
CTGGTCGGCGTGGTCTCGCTGCGCGACCTCAGACGCGCCGAGCGTCGCGGCGACCTGCATCGAGAGGTAAAGTCGTGCATGTCTCAGAACGTGCTCACAATCGACCCTGGCGCGCCGCTCGATGAGGCCTTGCGCCAGATGGTCGGTAAGGACGTCGGCCGTCTGCCGGTGATCGAAGATGGCCGAATCGTCGGCATCATCACGCGGTCGGACGTGCTTCGTGTGTTGTATGCGGCGGCTGGGTGACATGCAGCGACGCGACGACATGCCGCGAGTGGCAGACCGGCGCCTGGCCACCAGCCCAGCGATGCGTATTCTCGGCCGTTTCGCCGCTTGGACGCTGATCGCGACAGGGTTCTGGTACGTCGCCAACCACACCCTCGTGCCCGGCCGCGGCTGGCTCGAGGCGTCGCCACAGGCCATCAGCGGCGACGAGCCGCACTACCTCATCGAGATCAATAGCCTGCTGACCGACGGCGACCTGGACCTCGGCGATCAGTACCGGGCAGCGCGCGACGGCGGCTGGCAGGCGGGCGGCCGTTTTCGGGGCCTGCAGCTCGATCACCACACCGTGCTGTTTGATCCTGCCACCGGCGACGCGGAGCTGTGGAGTCGCGTCTTCGACTGGCAACGCCGCTCGCCATGCGAGACGCCCGGCTGCCACGGCCACGCGCGCGTGTCGTCGCGTCTGCCGGCCTCGACCACGTTGCGAGAGGCGCCGGCGCATCCACCAGGCTTCCCGATGCTCGTCGCCGCGTTGCTGTCGCCGCTCGCGCTGTCCCCGATCACGCTGTCTGGCGGTCAAGTCGAGGCCGGCGTCGTCGCCCTGCAGACGGGGTTCGCGGCAGCGGCCGTGGTGCTGACGTTTGAGCTCGCCATCGCCGCTGGGTTTGGGCCCTGGGGGGGGCTGGCGGCGGTGCTCCTGCTGCTGCTCAGCCCGTGGACGGCGTACGCCCGCAGCGTGTTTTCGGAGCCGCTCGCTGGTCTCTTGGTCGTCGCGGGTGCGTTGGCCCACCAGCGCCGCAAGGCCGCGCTGGCGGCGCTAGCGCTGGGTCTCGCCATGTGGATCAAGCCGCCCTTCGTGCTGTTCGGCGCGGCGCTGCTGTTGAGCCACCTGCGGGCCAAGCGCCTGCGGCCAGCGGCGCACACTGCCCTCGTGATGAGCGTCGTCGGCGTCGCGCTGCTCGTGTTCAATCTGCGGCTAGCCGGGATTCCGCTGATCTCCGGGCAGCTGGGTTGGCGCTGGATCGCGCGTCCGCAACAGCTCCTGGCCACGCTCACGTCGTCTCACCACGGGCTGCTCCTCTTTGCGCCGTGGGTCGCGGCGGGTGGCGCGGCGCTGGCGCTCGGCGTGCTGCGCGCCGATACCAACGCCCCGCCGGGTTTGCGTGACTTCGGCTGGGCGCTGTTGCCGTGGCTGCTGCTGCACATGCTCCACGGCAGCCTCGGCGAGCTCTGCTGGGGGCCGCGCTACTGGGTGCCGTGGCTGCCCGTGTTGGCGGTAGCGACGCTGCTGGCCTGGCGGGGCTACGGTCTGCGTGGTCGCGTCGCGGTGGTGCTCGCCGTCGCCGCAGGCGCGTTCGCGACGTGGCCCGCGGTGCTGGCGTGGCCCTTTGTGTGGGGCCGTCCCGCCTGGGTTGGACTTGAGATTCTAGGCGGCTAGAACCGACCTAAAAGCCTGGATAATCAAGCTGACCCTTGCGCTCAGGCGCCGTCTCCCCTAAACCTGCGCCCCGCTTGGGTCCCGCTCAAGCCTACCCCCGGCGATGAGGAGACGTTCATGATCACAATCTCAGGGCTCAGCAAGAGTTTTGGCGGACGCAAGCTGTTCGAAGATGTGAACACGACGTTCGCACCTGGCAATCGCTACGGTCTTACGGGTCCAAACGGCGCCGGTAAGTCGACGTTTATGAAGATCGTCGCCGGCGATATCGAGCCCGACGAAGGCTCCGTCCGTCGCCCCAAAAAGACCGCGATGCTCAAGCAGGATCACAGCCTCTACAACGACGTGCCGGTGCTCGACGCAGTGATGATGGGCAACCCCGTTTTGTGGGCCGTCATGGAGGAGCGCAACGAGCTGTACGCACAGGCTGACAACTTCACCGACGAGATGGGCATGCGCCTCGCCGAGCTGGAGTGCATCGTCGCGGAAGAGGATGGCTACACCGCTGAACCGGAGGCGGAGGCGTTGCTGGAGGGTTTGGGCATCGGCGCCGATCTCTACCAGGAGCCGGTCGGGTCACTCTCTGGCGGCATGAAGGTGCGGGTGCTGTTGGCGCAAGCGCTCTTTGGTAAGCCGGACGCCATGATGCTCGACGAACCGACCAACCATCTCGATCTTGAGACGATCGATTGGCTCGAGAACTTCTTGCTCGGCTACCGTGGCACGCTCGTTGTCATTAGCCACGATCGCCAGTTTCTCAACGACATCTGCACCCACATCGCCGACATCGACTATGAAGCCATCGTCACTTACCCCGGCAACTACGACGACATGGTGCTCATCAAGTCCCAGATTCGCGGCCGCGTCGAGTCGCAAGAGGCGGTGAAGCAGAAGAAGGTGAAGGAGCTCAACGACTTCATCCAGCGCTTCTCGGCCGGCTCCCGCGCGAGCCAGGTGCAGTCTCGCAAGAAGCAGCGTGACAAGCTGAAGGCGAGTGATATCAAGCGCTCCAACATTACTAGGCCCTACATTCGGTTTGACGTGCGCGAGGAGAGCGGCAAACACATCATCGACATTCAGGACCTCGCCAAGGGCTTCGACGGCCAGACCTTGTATACGGAGTTTCGGGCGCACGTGAATCGGGGCGAGCACATCGGCATCATCGGCCGCGACGGTGTGGGGAAGACCACGCTCATCCGCATGCTCATGGCCGAGATATCGCCTGATTCCGGCACCTGCGAATGGGGCACGAACACCGACGTGGGCTACATGCCGCAGGAGCATGAGGGCAGCATTGAGCCCGGCAACACGATCGACTCATGGCTGCACGGCTTCAAACCTGGCGCTGATCTCGAAGACATCCGAGGGTTGCTTGGCCGCATGCTGTTTCGAGGCGACGAAGGTAAAAAGTCGACGGACGTCCTGTCTGGCGGCGAGCGCGTGCGCATGCTGTTTTGCAAGATGATGCTGCTCCAGCACAACGTGTTGGTGCTGGACGAGCCGACCAATCACCTGGACTTGGAGAGCATCTCCGCCTTGGCGGACGGGTTGGCGGCGTACAAGGGCACGCTGTTTCTCGTCACCCACGATCGGAACTTGCTCACGGAAGCGTGCGACCGCATCTGGTCCATCGAGGACGGGGCGCTGCTAGATTTCCGCGGCACGTACACCGATTTTCACGATCGGCAGAGCGCATAGAACGGCTCAGCCGCCAAACCGACCGCCACGCAAGACCAGCACTGGGAGTGGGCTGAGCTGCAGGACGCGCTCGCTGGTGGAGCCGAGCAAAATGGCCTCCACGCGGCCGCGACCGTGTGCCGGAACTACGATGAGGCCAGCGCTGCCCTCCAGCGCGGCCGCCACGATCGCCGCACCGGCCTCATGCGCACACACCGCGCGCGTCTCGACGTCCAGGTCGGGCCACGACGCCGCCATCTCGTTGAGCAGGGACTCACTGCGCGCCCGCCAGACGTTGAGCTCTTCGGGCGGGGTCGCCCATTCGACGTCTTTGGCCGTCACATGCAGCGGGCAGCGCGCATCGACGATGACCGTCAGGATCTCCAGGGTCGCGCCGACCTGCTGGCACAACTTCGCCGCGGTGGTGACGCCGCTGTGGCTCGCGCTAGAGAAGTCCGTGGTGACCAAGATCCGGTCCCAATGGGCGGGACGGGCGACCGCCGGGTCCTCGTACGTCACGGGATCATGCGCGACGAGCACGGGCACGGTGCTGCGGCGAACCAGATCAAACGTCACCGACCCCAGCGTTTGTCCTGTCGCGTTCTCGCCATGTTTGGTCACCACCAGCACTCCGATGTCGCGATCCTTGCAGAGCCGGAGCAGCGCATCGACCGGCGGACCGGTGAGCGACTCGCAGCGCGCGGTCACGTCCATTTGCTCGAGCCCCTCTCGGATCGCCGACAGGGCCGTCGCCGCAGCCGCGCCGTCGGTACCAGCGCTGGCGTGGGCGATGGTGACATCCCCGCCGTCGAGGTACGCCAGCCGGGCGGCGTGAGGGATCGCACGCCACGAGGAGCTGGAAAGATCTGTGGCGAGAAGGATGTGGCGCGTGTCCATGGGGGCCTCCTAAGTGGATCTCCTACAGACTAAGCCACGGTGGCGGCGACGATGCAAAATCTGTGGCGGAAATGCTGGCCAACGCAGGGCACCGCGCCGCGCCCGGCCCACCAACCTGCGGCTGCGCGGCACACTGTTGCGGCGCGCGCCACAGTGATAAGGTCCGGCCGTTCCTTACGACTTGGTGCGACGGAGGCCAAAATGCCCAGAATAGCTAAATTTTTTCCGACGATTGCGGCGGTCGTGGTTGCGGCTGCGCTGAGCGCCTGTTCTGCGGCGCAGGTCGCGGAGAAGCCGCCGGAGGCGCCAAAAGGCCCGCCACCCGGGATGATCGAGCTCATCAAGTACGAGAAGAAGACCCAACAGCTGCTCGACGCGACGCTCGCGCTCGGGAAGGTGCGCGCCAACGTCGACGAGACGCGGCGCCGACTCGCGGCGGTATGTGTGGACTATCCCAAGCATCAGGCCTGCGCTCAGGAGACGGCGGCGTTGTACGCGCGGACGGCGTTCTGCAAAGACAAGACGTTTGTCGGCCACATCGACGAGATCGTGAAGGCGTGTCATCAGGGTCAATGCAAGCAGGTCGACGAAGCGAACCTCATCACGCGCTCACAGTACATGTCCCTCGTCTCCCACCTGCCGCACAGCCTGATCACCTTCAAGTCGGGCAACTCGCGGCTCGATAAGATGGACCGGCGGCAGCTGCAAGACTTCATCGAGAACATCGGCGCAGAGAAGGGCTACGTGATCATCGTCGGCCGCGCCAGCAAAGACGGCCCGTGGCGCAAGAACCTCGAGTACGCCCTCGGTCGCGCTGAGAGCACGCGCAAGTTCCTCGTCGAGGACATGGGGCTGTCGCCCAAGCGAGTCGGCTACATTACGTACGGCCACGCCAAGATGTACCTGACCGCGCTCGATAAAGACCGCCTCACAGACCGCAGGCTCTCGGTAAAACAGGCCAATCGCAGCGCGCTGGTGTTCGCCTACCCGTGTTTTGACCCGAACCGTGCGCCGTAGGATGCGCGTGTCATCCACAACGCCGCCGCGGTGGCGCAGCGGTGGCCCGGCTGTGGTGTGGGCCGTTGGGCTGCGGGCCGTCGCGTCGCGGGCCGTCGTACTGAGCGCCGCCGTGTGGACCGCAGGGCTGCTCCCGGCCGGCTGTGGCACGCCGATTCCCGAGGGTAGCGTCGTGCTCCAACAAGCCCGCCTCGCCGAGCTGGAGCGTCGTGGCGCTGAGGTCATCCGTTGCAGGGAGCGCTTGGGCCAGGCGGGTACGGCGCATCACAACACGCGCGTGGCGTTGGAGCGCGCTCAGCAGCGGGTCTCGCTGCTGGAGCGGCGTCTCGGCATCGGCAAGTTTACACCGACCACGTTGCAGGCCGCCGGGTCGGATTGGCAGCTGACGCTACCCAAAGTGCAGCAGCTCGCCGCGCATGGCGAGAACCCCACGCGGGTCGCCCTCGGCGCCCTGCTCAAAGGTCACAGGGCGGTCGTGATCACCTACTGGGCGACGTGGTGTAAGCCGTGTACCAGCCCAGAGGAGCTCGACCACCTCAAGGTGCTGCAACGCCAGCTCGCCCGCTACGGCGCCACGCTCCAGAGCATCGCTGTGGACAGCTACGACAAGGTCACGTCCGACGCACGCGCGCCGACTTGGCACTATCCGCTGCTCCAACGCGACAACGCCCACCTGGAGACGCTGCCGAGGGCTTTGGTGCAGTCCACGGGCGTCGGCCTGCCGCTCTTTGTCGTGGTCGACGCGACCGGCCGTGTGCTGTGGTTGCGCAAGGGCAAGCTCGACGGCGCCGTCGTCGCGGAGCTCGTCACCGCGGCTGCGCGCGTGAATCGTTAGCGGAGCTTGATTTTCCGGGCGATTAGTTCAGGTCCATCGCGCATCTGAAGCCGATCGTCGGCCCGACCTTGCCCTCGATGCGGCTGAAGGCGCGCACACCTGCGAGCTTCGCGTTGAGATGGCCGCCCTTGGCCGTGTGCGTGGTGCCGCCCGTGACCACCGGGTCGGTCTTGCTCCAGGTGCTGAGCGCCTTGGCGTCCCACGTGTCGAGCACCCACTCGGCGACGTTGCCACCCATGTCTTGCGCGCCGTACGGGCTCCGATCCTTCTGAAACGTGCCGACGACACGTGTGGTGCCCAAGCCGCAGCCCGCGCCGCCGTTACCTTGCATCACCGTCCAGAAGCAGCTCGGTGGCTCGTTGCCCCACGGAAAGACGCGCGTCCCAGCTTTGCAGGCGCCCAGCGCCGAATCGCAGCCCCCGCGTGCCGCGCGCTCCCACTCCGCTTCCGTCGGCAGGCGCTTCTGCTGTGCCTTGCAGTACTCGCTCGCCTGCAACCAGCTCACGCAGTTGACGGGGTGGTTAGCCCGCACGCTCTTCTTGGACCAATTGCACGTCGGCACCGCCGTGCTCGGTGCCGAGGCACACGCCTTTGCGTTGATACACGCTTCGTACTGCGCCACGGTGACCTCGTAGCGGTCGATAAACACGGCCTTTACGGTTACCTCAGTCGGTGGCAGCGCTTCGGGTGGACAGGTGCCGAAGTTGGTGTTGTTGCACCCAGCCCAGCCGCTCGATGCCGGGCTCAGCACCATCCCGACCACGTTGGCGACGCAGCTGTTCTCGGCGCAGATCTTGCCGGCGCCGCACGTCGCGCCGTCGGCCTGTGGCTTGCTGACGCACTTCTTGGTGACCGCATCGCACACCTCGATCGTGCATGGGTTGCCGTCGTCCTTGCACGCGGTGACGTCCGGGCTCCCCTTGCAGGCGCCCGTGAGCGGGTCACACGTCGACGCGAAACATCCGTCTTTGGGCTGCGTCGCGCAGTCCACGGCAGTTTTGTCGAGGACGCTGCAGAAGTGAACGGCGCCGGACTTGTCGCAGAACGGTTTTCCCTTGCACAAGTCGCCCACGCCGAAGCAGTCAGCGTCCTTGGTGCAGGCGCAGAAATCCGTCCCAGAGTCGCATTTTCCGGCCTGACAGGTGTCGTACTTGGTGCAAGGCTTGCCGTCTTCGCACGGCGTGTTGTCCGCCAAGTTCGTCTCTTTGCACTTGCCGGTCTTCGGCGTGCACGTGTTCTCGGTGCAGGCCGCCGTCGGCTTCGCGCACGTCACGATGCTGCTGTCCAAGACTTTGCAGCCGGGGAGGTCGCCGGACGTATCGCAGTAGAGCGTGCCGTTGCACAGATCGCCGTCCTCCTTGCTCGCGCAGTCCTTGTCCGTGGTGCAGGTGCAGATGTTGGTTCCCGCGTTGCAGGCGCCCTTGCCATCGCACCAGTCGCCGACGGTGCACGGCGTGCCGTCGGCGTCGCACTTAGCGTAGACGTTGGCGAAGGCCATGGCGCACTTGCCAGTGGTCTTGCCGCATTCGTTGGTTTGGCAAGCGTCGTCGGCGCCGCTCGGGCACACCACCACCGTCGCGGGGTTGAGTTTGCACGCCGGCGGCAACAGCTGCGTGTCGCAGTACAGCACGCCGTTGCAGAGGTCGCCGTCATCGAACTTGGCGCACTCCGAATCGCTCTTGCACCCGCAAACATCGGTTCCTGGCGCGCAAGTCCCGGCTTTGCAGGTGTCATCCTTGGTGCATGGGTTGCCGTCGTCGCACGTCACAAACTGCTTGGTGGTCGGCTTCATGGCACACTTGCCGTTGGTCTCGTCGCAGGTGTTGACCGCACAGGGCCCGTCGTCGCTCGCGTCGCACACCACCGCCGTGCTCGGGATGAGCTGGCAGTTGGGTTGGGTGGAGAGGGTGTCGCAGTAGTACGTGCCACCGCACAGCGAGCCCTTCGCGGCGCAGTCTGTGTCGGTCTTGCACGCGCAGTTGGGCACCGATCCGGGGTAACACACGCCGCCCTGGCAGTGGTCTTGCGCCGTGCAGAAATCGCCGTCGTCGCAGGCTGAGTCCGGCCCGATATCCGGCTTCAACTCGGCCTTGCAGCCGCCGGTGAGCGCCTCGCACTTCCACGCCTTGACGCAGCCGCCAGCCTCTACCTCCGGGCACTTGGGGATCGTCACGGGGTTCACCTTACAGGTGCGCAGGTCGCCGCTCGTATCGCAGTAGAACTCGCCCAAGCACTTGTCGCCGCCGTTCTTGCTGGCGCAGTCGGCAGACGTCTTGCACTCGCATTTGACCGAGTTTCCGCCCTGGCAGACGCCCGCCTTGCAGGTCATGTCGGTCAGGCACTTGTCATCGGTCTGGCAGCCGACGCCGTCCTTCGTGATTTGGTGGACGCATTGCCCTTTCACGCACTCGTCGTACGCGCAGCCCAGCCCAGCGACGCCGCAGTCGGTGTTCTGCGTGCACAGCTTGCCGCCACCGTCCTGTCCCACGTCCGCCGACCCAGTGTCAGCCCCGCCATCTAGCGTCGCGCCGGAGTCAGGGGCCGCGCCGGAGTCAGAGGTCGCGACCGCTGAATCGGCCTCGCCCGAATCGAGGCTGGCGGTGTCCACACCGACGCTCGCTGTGTCAGCGCTAGGCCCGAACGCGGTCTCAGCTGGCACAACGTCATAACAACCGACGCACGGCAGGATCAGCAAACAAGAAGTCCACGCGGCCAGGCGCGCCACAGCTCGGGTCTTCATTCCTGACTACTCCCAGTTGCCATATGAGTCATCGCAGGTCTTGAACGCATCCGCCAATCGACTCAGGTCTGTCGGCCCCGGTTCAGCCGCGGCGGTCTTGGGCTCAACCAGGTTCACGCTCACGGTCCGAACGTCGCCCTGCACCTCGAGCCAGAGATCCCAGCCGGGCTCCTTCGTGGCGGCCAAGGACTCGCACGCCAGGAACGGCCATCGCGCCAGATCGAGCACATCCGCCTGCGCGGTCGGCATCTCCAACACGTAGTTTGCGCCCTTTGAGTTGCCGACAGTTGCGACCTCGCGGCGGCGAAGATACGGGGCGCCGGCCATCGTCCACCACTGCCGCTCGCCGTCGATGTTGCGACAGACCTTCAACCCCGCCATCGCCTCCTTGCAGAGCAGCTGACGGGTGATGGCGTCCGGCGCGAACTGATCCCAATCCACCTGGGCCACGCAGCCGTCGTCGTAGTTCTTCTGCAGCAGGGTCACCTCGGCGTCGTCGACCCCCAACGCCTTGAAGCTGCCAGGACCCGAATCGTTCGGGTCATACGTTGTTTTTACGGCGCTGCAGGTGAAGCAGTCGTACACGGTCCCGCGCTTGTTGCAGGCCCAGATGCCGTTCGGCCGCTCCGCACAGGTCGTCTTGGCCAAGCCACTCTGGTCGCTGATCGTCCACGCCGCGCTGGCGCCAAACTTCTCCGCGCACGTCTTCACAGGCTCCGGGGCGGCTGCTTTTGCGGGCTCATCGCTGCCACAGCCGGCGCTCAAGATCACCGCCGCCGCAAGCACTAGGCCGAACGCGGCGCGCCGGCGAATCAAGCGTCGCGTGTGGCGCGGCAGTCCAGCTCTCTCGGCCATTCGCTTCATGTCTGCCATCCCCCCTCGCTCGATTCCACGGGTCACTGCCACTGCTCTTTCACGACCTCGTGGGTCACAACCTTGCCGTTGGGCAGGTTGCCGCCGTGCACGCGGAGCGCACCGTAGGCCCACTTCTTGTCGCCCTTGTTGAAGTGGAAGTCGATCGCGCCCACCGTGATCTTCCAGAAGCCATACCAGTCCAATCCGTCGAGATAACCGCTCTTGTTGGTGAAGTCAGTCACCCCGCCAGGCTTGCCCACGATCGTCAGCGCGGCGCTGTGGTCGTCGTGCAGCTCGGGGCTCGTCGGCGGGTTCGGATCGTCTTTGCCCGTGCCATGCAGCACGATGACCTGCTTTCGACCGACCTTCAGACCGTCGTAAATCGCGAGCGCGTTCGGCTTGTTCACGTCTTTGTACGGGGTCTTGGTGTCGTCCTCTGCCTGCACAAAAGTGAAGGCGACATCGGCAGCAGCTGGGATCTTCTTCACGGTGATGGAGGCGTCCGTGTAGTTGCTCGTGAGCAGGCTCTTCTGGTTGTCCACGCTGAACGCCAGCACCGCGCGGGGATCGACCCATTGCTGCTTTGCGTCGCTGCCGTACGTCTGCGCGGCCGCAAGCACGGCCACTTTGGCGCCCATGCCGTGGCCCGCGAACACGACCTCATCCTTGAGGGCGACGGAGACGCCGTCGAACAGCTTCGTCGTCGCCGTGAGCAGATCCTGCGCCATGCGGTCGTGGTCGCCGTCGAGCAGCCCGTTCTCCACCCGCACAAACACCGCGACCGTGCCGTGGCTCGCGACGTGCTCCATGAACTTCCGATAGCCCTCACCGAACGTGCCGATGATTCCGCCGGCATTGTAGAGGCCCTTTTCGTGCACAAAGAAGAGCACTGGGTGGCCGCCGGCACACGACGGGCGATATACGATCATCTTTTTGTAGCCCTGGCCCAGACCGCCGCCATACGCGATCTCTTTGGGGCTCTGCACCGAGCAAGCGCCCTTGGCGCCCGGATGATCGCCGGTCGGTTGCTTGTCGACTGGACAGGCAGGGCAGGGGTTCGCGGCGTCAGCGCCGCCGGCGTCCGACGTGGACCCGCCGTCAGCGCCGACATCGCCCGGGCCACCGCCGTCCCCGGCAGCCGCGTCCAGCCCTGATCCGTCGGCGTTGGTGTCGCCCAAACCGCCATCAGCGAGCGCGACCCCGTCGCCTGTCGCGGCGCCAGCGTCAGGGCCAGCGTCAGGGCCAGCGATGTCGCCCCCACCGTCGGCGTTGTCGGTGCCGTCTGTGAGGGCGCCGCCGTCCGCGTTCGACGCAGCCGCATCGCCCGCGCCGACGTCCACGGCCGTCGCGTCGCCTTGGTCGTCGCCGTCGTTGAGCGTGGCGCTTGCGTCGACCTGGCCAGCCGCGCCGCCGTCAACCGCCTTGTCCTTGGCCGCGTCCTCGTCGCCGCACCCGGCCAACCCCAACACCACCAAGGTGCCCGCCAACCCGGCAAACAGCCCGGAGAATGGGCCGAATAGCGGCCTCAGAGGTCGGAGCGACGGCCACGTCGCGCTGGGCTGCGACGCGATCACTTGATCGGGTTCAGCACGATCTTGAGCCCCATGGCGATCTTCAGGTCGGCCTTGCCAGCCGGCACGGTCTCGCCCTTCTTCACCACCATCGTCGCGGCCATGCCTTGGCTGAAGGCCAGCGTCGTCAGCCACTGCTGCGCCGTCTTCTGACCGGCGGCGTCGAGCACCGCGTTCACCGCGGTCGTCGAACCGGCAGGAATCGATGGGATCGTCGCGATCTTCGCCGAGCCTGCGGTGTCCTTGGCGCCGATGGGGCCGATGTAGAGTTCGAACGACGGCAGCGCCGTCGTCACCGTGTTGGTCGTCGGCGTCACCACGATCTTCGTGATCTCAAAAGACTTCACGCGTCCCTTGGCGTCCTTGAGCGCCTGCACCTCGGCGACAAGATCGACGTCGCTCGGCGGCGGCGCGATCGTCTTCGAGACGTCGGCCGGCGCGAGCTGGCCAGCCGCAGCGCCCATCGCGGTGCCGATATCGAAGGACGTGGCGAACTCGTACTCGGTGCTGATCGGGATGTCGAGCAAGCTCTTGTTGTCGTCCACAGCTTTGTTGAACTGGTCGCAACCGGTGAAGGCGAGCGCCGAGACGAGGATCGCTACAGTGAGCGTGGTTCGATTCAGTAGGTTCATGATGACGAGTCTCCTTGGCAGGAGGGTCGAGGGAGCGCCTGCGCTGATACCCTGCTATATGCCATCTTCGGCTCGGCCTTGGTATCCCTGCTGTGAACGGGAGTGGTATCGAGCCGCCACCCCCAGTAGCGTCTCAACCTTCCGGAGCCATCCATGGCCAAGTCGACCCCAGCCATCCCAACCACCACCGCTGACCCGCGTCGCCGCGCCACGATCCCAGCCTCAGGCGGAGATCCAGCCGCGCTGCTGGCCGAAATGCAGGCCATGCGCGCCGAAGATGCAGACTGGCAGGGCGGTCGCACGTGGTCGATGGTCTATTACATCGGCCCGGAGCATCACGCGTTCCTCAAGCAGGCCCACAACCTCTACTTCGCCGAAAACGGCCTCAACCCGATGGCGTTCAAGAGCCTGAAGCGCATGGAGTCCGAGGTCGTGCAGATGAGCGCGAGCATGCTCAACGGCGGTCGGGACACGGTCGGCACCATGACGTCGGGCGGCACCGAGTCGATCCTGCTCACGGTGAAGGCGGCCCGCGATCGCGCGCGTAAGTCCCGGCCGTGGATCTTGCGACCCGAGCTCGTCGCGCCAAAGACGATCCACGTCGCTTTTGACAAGGCGTGCCACTACTTCAACGTCAAGCCGCGCTACATCGACATCGGGCCGGACTATCGGGCGGACGTCGAGGCGATGCGTAAGGCGATCGGTCGCAACACGATCCTCGTCGCCGCCTCGGCGCCGCAGTACCCGCAAGGCGTCATCGATCCGATCGCAGAGCTGGGCGAGATCTGTGAGGCCAAGGGTGTGCCGTTCCACGTCGACGCCTGTTTTGGGGGCTTCTTGCTGCCTTGGATCGAGAAGCTCGGTCACGACATCCCGACGTTCGACTTCCGCGTGCCCGGCGTCACCTCGATGAGCGCCGACGTGCACAAGTTCGGCTACGCGGCCAAGGGCGCGTCGGTGATCCTGTATCGCGACATGAGCTACCTCAAGCATCAGTTCTTTGTCTCGACGGATTGGCCTGGCGGCATCTACGCCTCGCCGTCGATGCCAGGGACGCGCCCAGGCGGGCCGATCGCGGCGGCGTGGGCGGCGATGAAGAGCGTCGGCGAGGCCGGCTACCTCGAGTTGGCGCGCGAAGCCGTCGCCGCGGCCCAAGAGCTACGTGACGGCGTGGAGGCCATCGAGGGTCTCACCGTGCTCGGCGCGGCCCACTCCACCGTTGTCGCGATCGGCACGACCGACGGCGCGGTCGACATCTACGCCGTCGCGGACGTGCTGCAGGACAAGGGTTGGAGCATCGACCGACAGCAGACGCCCGCGTGCCTGCACTGCACCGTCAACGCCCACAACCGGCCGCAGGTGCCGACGTTTCTGGTGGACCTGAAGGAGGCGGCGGCGCATGTCGCCGCCCATCCGGAGCTGGCGAGCGAGGGTAACGCCGCGATGTACGGGATGATGGCCAAAGTGCCCGTGCGCGGGCTCGTCAAACTGAGCGTTCAGAAGGTGATGGAGAGCATGTACGGCCCAGACGGCACCGTGCCGGATCTCTCGCAGCTAGGCGCCGCTGAGGATGACGGTTTTGTGCTGCAGTTCATGCACAAATACGGCGACCAGGCGATGGAGATGCTCGACCGCGTCAACGGTTTCCGCGCCAGCATCGGCGGGCGCCTCAGGCGGAAATAGCCGCAAATCCGGGCCAATAGTTAGCGTGTCACGACGGGTCCAGCCGCGCAGCTAACCCCAGCCGCGGAGCTTGGTCTCTTCACGGCGGTACAGGGCGAGCGACTCTCGGATGACGTCGTTGGCGACCTCTCGACCATGAAAGTCGTCGACGGTGACCTTCTTGTGCTCCAGCGTCTTGTATTCCTCGAAGAATCGCTTGATCTCACGAGAGATGTGGGCCGGAAGCTGACTGATGTCGGTGTAGTCACACATCGCCGGGTCGTGCACGTGGACGGCGATGATCTTGTCGTCCATGTCGCCCTGGTCCGTCATCTTCATGACACCAATCGCGCGCGCCTGGATGATGCTGAGCGGCAACACGCTCTCGTAGCCCAGCACCAGCACGTCCAGCGGATCACCGTCGCCGCAGTACGAGCGCGGGATGAAGCCGTAGTTGGCGGGATAGATGGCGGAGCTGTACAGCACGCGATCCACCTTGAGCAGGCCCGACGGCTTGTCGAGCTCGTACTTCACCTTCGATCCCTTGGAGATCTCAATCACGGCGGAGAAGCCGTCTTCTATGGTGTCGGGGTTGATCGGCAAGTCATGCCAAGGGTGGGCCATGAGGCGGGTCCTGTGGGTGATCGCTGCACGGTGCGGCGCGCGAGGGGTTCTGCGCCGCAGGTTACTGGACGATCCACTCCGTCTTCAATGGGCCGTAGTCGACGACGATCTGGCCGAGCACCGGCACGTCGAAGAACACGCTGCCCTGCGCCTGCACGGGCACCTTCAGCACAGGATCCTTGCCGTCGACGAACTGCTGCACCCAGCTGAGCGCGGTGCGCTGAAAGACCGTGAGCGCCTGGTCAATGCCCATGGAGAACACCAGATCCAGCTTCACGTCGCCGCCGGCCGCGATCGTGGACTTCTTCAACTCCTCCTGCACCTCGCCCGAGATGACGCCGGCGATGAGGTTCGGCAGCCGCTTTTGTAGAAAATCGTCGACCGATTTCACGCGCTTGTCGTTGATGGTGCAGGCCCCTGGGCGCGGCGTGCCATCGCAGGTCGGCGCGTCGCTGCCGCATAGACTCACACACAGCGCGCCGAGCTCCTGCGCTGCCTCGCCAGGGAAGAGGGTGAGCGCAACCATGACGTCCAACGCGGGAACGGGCACGTCGTTTGGGTTCTTGATACCGACGGAGAGGCCGAAGTCGAACTTGAGCGTCTCTTTGGCCGGCGGCAATCCCAGAACGCCAGCGCAGGCGGCTTTAGCGACGAACCCATCCACTACGTTCGGGCAGTAATACGCGGCGAGCTTCACCAGACCGGGGCGCTTGCGCAGCGTGAGGCCAGACGCCTCTACCTCAGGGGCCAGCATCGTCGGCTGCAGGATCCCCGCGTCAGGATCGAGCGCCGCCTGGGCGATGGGCTCCAGCAGCTCACAGCCGCCGCAGAGCAGCAGGGCGACGACGACGAGGGCCGCGCGCAGGCCGGTGAACCGGGCCGTCTTTCGCTGAGAATGGGTCGCGTGATGTTGCATGGGGGAGCCTCCAAATCAGAGCAGCGTGGACGCGCGATGGGGCGACGGCATTCACGTGGCCATCTGTATGACCGATGCCGGCCACTCTCGTCCAGCGCAACCTCTCCAGCGCAACCTCTCCAGCGCAACCTCTCCAGCGCAACCTCTCCAGC
>CALENB010000115.1 GCA_937910235.1 uncultured Myxococcales bacterium
CTGTTCGGTCGCTGTTTTTTTCGTGGTGGACGAAACGATGACCAAGGCCCTGTGACCCCCACCAACTGCATCTACCCGTACCCACGCGCGCGCCGGTAGCCGTCGATTCGCTGATGTTGCTCAGCCATGAAGCGTCCCCGCTGCTGGCGCGGAAGATTGCGCGCGTGGGCCTCGCAGAGCCGCTCCACCGCGTTGCAGTATGCCTCAAAGTGAGCGTCATCGAGCGTCTCGAACACCTCAGCCACATCGTCGCCAAAAGGCCAACTGATGGGCGCTGGATCAGAGCGCAAGCGGGTTTGCTGCGGGGTCTGGTCCCAGCGGGTGACAATGACATTTTCGGCCGGACGCTTGGAAAAATAGCTGTTCGCGCCGGATTTTTTCTCTTTCATCGCCATGACTTGGATGAGGCAGGAGGGCCAACTATTACCACGTTACACTTTAATAAAGTGTAACGTGGTAATATCCGCCTTCCCCTAGATCGGTCGATAGACCTGACCGCCGGCCACCATCCAGCAGCCGGTCGTTTTGGTACATCGGAACCACGCGTCGTTGCTGTAGAACGAGTCGATGACGGTCCAATCGCTCGACGACTTGCCCACGATGTAGACCGCGTCCTTCGCCCGGTAGCGACGGCTCGCCGCGATCTGAAAGCCCGATCCGTCCGCCAGACCCACAGCGCCCGGCCAGTAGGGTCGCACGTAGCTGGTCCACGTCGCGCCGTAGTCGCTGGTGACACGGTCGCGATAGAAGATGCGGCCGCCAGAGAACGCGAACTCAGGCACGTGCCCCTGATGCGAGATCTCGCGTTGCACGTAGAAATGCAGGCCGGAGTCATCGGAGCGCAGCAGCAGATTACCGCCGTTCTTGGCCTCGTGCGTCACCGCCACGACCGTCTTGCCCTGCCCCGCCATCTTCTGAATCGGCGCGCGCACACCCGTCGCGAGCGGCAGCCACATCTGGCCCTGCGTAGCCGAGCGATAGAGCTGTCCGCCCGTCCCTGCGGCATAGAAGACGCCGTTGACCTCGTGCAAGTAGCGATAGCTCGTCTTGTTTTTGGGTCCGGTGTCCATCTGCGACCAGGTCGTCAGCGGCGGCGTGCTCTTGAGGATGGTGCCGCTGCTGCCCGCCAAGAACACCGCGCCATCCTTGGCGATGAGCGCGGTCAAGATCTTGCCGATCTTCTTGGGCAGCTGCGCCTCCCCAAAGGTCTTGCCGCCGTCGACGGAGAACACCACGCTCGATTTGCCGACGGCCACGACCGTGTTGCCCTTCATCTCGAAGGTCTGCAGCCCCTTCAGCGCGTGGCCGCTCTGCGCTTGCCACAGGCCGCCGCCATCGCTCGTAAAGGCCACCAATCCGGCGTCTCCGACGGCGAGGCCGACGTCGTCCACGAAGCTGAACGAGCGCACGTTCGGTAGGCCCAACGCGGTCGTGACTTTGCTCGCGTAGCTGCACACCTGCCCAGCGGCCGGCAGCACCACGCCACATTTGCCGGGCTTGGCGCGCGTCGGCAGGCCCTCGGCGTCGGCCGGATCCATCAACTCCACCCAGGTCGCGCCCTTGTCCGAGCTCTCGATGTGTTTCTTGTTGCCGTCCGACGCGATGTATTTGCCGCCCCGTTTGACGATCACCCGAAAGCCCGCCTTCATCAGCGGAGGCAGCACCGACCACGACTCGCCACCGTCGGTCGAGCGGGCGATGGTGCCGCCGTCGCCGACCATGACGATCGTCTGTCCGTCGAAGAGCGCCGTCTGCAGTGTCTTGGAGGCGTTGAGGTTCTTCGCGGTCCACGACGCGCCGTCGGTCGACACGGCGAGGTTGCCCTTGCCGCCGAGCGCCCAGTAGGGACCGGCGGCCGGGCCAACGATGGTGACGCCGCCCTTGAACGGCAGGGTCGACGGCGCCCACGTCTTGCCGCCGTTGGCGCTGAAGTTGACACCGGACTTGCTCACCACGAACGCATGGTTGTCGCCCAAACCGTAGCCGGTGCCAACGACCTGGCAGACCACGCCCTTGGACTTGCCGACCTTGCCGATGGCGCAGCTGCCGTGGCTCGTCGCGGCGGTGCCGCCCTTCGCGAAGCTCGGTCGCTCGGGGAGCTGGTTCCAATCGCTGCCGTTCTTGGAGAAGTAGGCCTTCTTGCGGTCCAGCGCGAGGAAGCCGTCTTTGTAGACCCGCAGGCTGCCCGGCTTGAACTTGTCCGGCAGGATACCGGCCTTGGCGTCGCTGCCGTCTTTGGTGAAGGCGACAAAGGCGCCCTTGCCACCGATCGCGACGAAGTGCGTTGGCCCCATGGCGAGGCTGTTGAGGTCGACGTCGGTGTAGCGAGGCAGGTCACGCCAGTTGCCGCCGCGCTGCGAAAACGCCATGAAACCAGCCTTTCCGGAGACGACGAAGGGGCCGCCCGGCGCTCCGGCGATCGCGCGCACGCTGCCGTTGACCAGCCGTGAGAAGCCCCAGGAGGCGCCGCCATTGAGCGTCACGCCGACGTGGTTGTCCTTGGTGAGGGCGATGGCCTCCTTGCCACTGATGACCTGCCCCTGCACCACCGATGAACCGAGGAAGGCGTGCACGACGCCCCACGCCTTGTACTTCTGCGCTACCTTCTTCGTCGCTGGATCTCCTGTGAAGTGTCGCGCCGGCGCCGCCGCTTCTTTTGCCTCGTCCGATGCTTCAGCGACCACATCGATGGCCTTCTTAGCCTGTCGTTTTGCCGTCTTTGCGCCGGCCTCCACCTTCGCAGCGACCTCTTTGACGGCCTTGGTCGCGACCTCCGGGACCTTGGTGCCCGCGATCTTGTCGCGGACACCGCCAACGATCTCGCCGACCTTGCCGCAGCCGGTCGGGAGCAGAGCACAAACAGACAGCGACAAAATCAGGGCGGATGAGCGGCGCATAGGGACTCCGAGTGGGCACTGGCGCGCAAAAGCCCCGGGATCTCGGGCCGCGCGACGGGTTCGAACTACGAACAGGGTAGCGGCGCCCTTCTAGCACCAGCGGCGCCACCCCGCCACCGCTGTGTGTCGCCATGTTGCAGTCCTTGGGCTCTGGGCAGTAACGTCGCGTCACACCACCGGTTCCGGCCGGGCGTCCGATCCCCCGACGCAGGAGCAACGCATGATCCCGAGCACCGAATGGCAAGAGCGCGTCGCCGACGACGAGACCGCGCGTTTCGACAAACTCGCGGCGACGCTCGCCGACTTACAGAAAAAACGCGCCGAGCGGCATCCCATGGGCCGGGCGCTGCACTACAAATCCCACGGCGGCGTGCTGGCGACCTTCGCCGTGCAGGGCGATCTGCCAGCCTGGGCCCAGGTAGGCATTTTTGGCCAGCCCGGAACTTTTCCGGCGTACGTGCGCTTCTCCAGCGGCTCCGGCTCCCGTCAGCCCGACACTGAGCCCGACGTGCGTGGCATTGCCGTCAAGCTCGTCGGCGTCCCTGGTGAGAAGATCATCCATCCAGACGCCACAACTCAGGACTTCCTGGCCATCCTCTCGCCCGCCGTACCCTTCGCGACGCCGGAGGAGTTTGTCGGGCTCGTCAGCGCGGTCTCGGGCAACAAACTGCTCGCCCTGCCCCGCTTGCTGGGCCTGTTCCGGCTACGGCTCGGCAGCGTGCTGGGCAAGCTGAAGGCCGGGCTCGACACCCGCGTCGACACCATGGCTGGCGCGACGTACTACTCCGCGCTGCCGATTCGCTGGGGCGATTACGCCGTAAAATACAGCTTTGAGCCGGTCGCGGGGCCGCCCGGAGCCACGATCGACACGGCCGACGGCTATCGCGACGACCTACAGAGCCACCTGCAAAGCCGCGGCCTGACCTTCGATCTGCGCATTCAGGGATTTGTGGACGAGACGAAGACACCGATCGAAGACAGCACCGTCGAGTGGCTCGCCGCCGACGCGCCTTGGGTGACGGTGGCCCGGCTCGAGATCCCAGCGCAGACGCTGAGCGCAGACGAGTCGGAGGGCCTGGGTGCGTTCATCGCGTCACTGGTCTTCGATACTTGGCATGCCCCCGAGGCGTTCCGGCCGCTAGGCGCCATGCAGCGCGCGCGCAACCACGCCTATCGTGACAGCAGCATCACCCGCGGCGCCGCGCCTGAGCCGGACGGCACCGAGCCCTGGCACGCCTGAACGCCGCGCCGGTGAAGGGCAGCGCGCCTAGACTAAACTTTACGTCGCATCGGTCGCGAGGTGGCGCGCTTGCAGCTAGGCTGCCGGCGAACGCTTGCTGGCTGGCGCGACCGACCTGTCGCCTCGGCTGTAGGAGAGCGAGGTGAAGACTCGAACGTTTCTGGCCGCACGGTGCTGCGTGGTCGTGCTCGGCTGCCTGACTGCGCTGGGCTGCCTGTCGACGCTGGGCTGCGACGACGCCAACTACGATCCACCGACGCTGATCAAGACCATGCGCGTGCTCGCCGTGCGCGCGGATCCGCCGTATATCGGGCTCGCGCCGACGCGGGTCTCGGCATTTGTCGTCGGCCAGACCCCCGGCGAAACCCTGTGTTACGCCTGGGCGCTCTGCCCCTTCGCGTGGGAAGAGGATGGCAACTACGCGTGCCTCGATCCGTCGCTGCAGGTGGATCTCGGCAACGCTCCAACCGCCAACGCGAGCCTGCTTGCGCTGCTGACGGTGCTGGAGAAGCTGCCCGCGGTGCTGGCCGCGAAAGGTCTGCAACCGCCCAAAGACGTCGCCGTGGACGGCGCGACGGACAAGCCATCAGACGTCGCGGTTGACGCCGGATTCGAGGTGAGGCTGCTGTTTCAGATCTCCGAAGCGCGCATCTGGGGCGGCACCTGCCCAAACGACACCACGAAGATGCTGGCCAAACCCTGCCCAACGCGGGATGGCTGCATGTTTGGCGACAAAGGCCTCAGGGTGGTGGTCCCAAACGACAAGGGCGCGCCGTCCAAAGACGTGCACGCGAACCCGCGCCTCGAGCTGCTGACGCTCAATGGCGTGCCGTGGCCGGCCGATGTGACGCCCACGGTCGCGGTCTACAAGGCGCCTCCAGCTGATGACCTGACCCAACTCAACACGACGCAGGGCCTTGAGGTGCGGCCGGTTTGGTCGCCTGGCAGCATCGAGCTGATCTCAAAGAGCACGGAGGCGGGGGTCCCCGACACGACGGAGCGGCTGATCTTCAGCTTCTTTTCGGATGCCGGCACGTTCCAGTACCGCAGAACCGGGTTTCAGGTGCCGGACAACGGCTATCAGGCCGAGAGACCGGCCAAAAAGGCGGCGACCCAGCTCGTGACGCTGTGGGTGGTGGTGCGCGACGGTCGTGGTGGATCGGATTGGACGACGCGGCAGCTCCTCGTCGATCCAACCACACCAGCGGGCCGCCATCCGCTCTGTGGCGATGATCCAAGCCTACCCAAGTGCGACGAGGTGGGCCCATGAGGCGGCTCACTCGTGTCCTCTGTACGGCCGCGGCGCTGCTCGCGCTCGGCCCGCTCACCTTGGCCCACGGTGCAGCGAAGCAGGTCGGCGCGCCGGCCCCGATCATCGTGCCTCCCAAGATGGTCACGTACGTAACGCCGGTGTACCCAGAGGCGCTGCGCAAGCAGAGCCTGCGCGGCACGGTGGAGCTTGAGCTCGACATTGGCGCGGACGGGGCGGTGAAGAAAGCCAAGGTCGTGGCTTCGGCCGGTCCAGATTTCGACGCCGCTGCTACGGCCGCCGCCATGAAGCTCGTGTTCACCGCGGCCACGCGTGATGGCAAGCCGATCCCGGTGCGCATCCGTTTTCGCTATCGCTTTGCGCCAGCGCTTCAAATCAACCGTCGCGGCCGTGCGCGCGGGCTGGGACGCTACGATCGGCGCGCCTGGGAGCGGGCACCCGCTGGGTTTGAGAGCCTGAACGGCCGGGTGCTGGAGCGCGGCACAGGGCGGCCCGTGGCGGCGGCGACGGTGCTGATCCCCGCGCTGAAACAGGAGACGTTGACGGACGTTGGCGGTCGCTTCTCGTTTGGGCTGCTGAAGGCCGGCACACACGGCGTGCTCGTCAGCGGCGCGGAGCACAAGGATCGACGGTTCAAGGTGGTGGTGAAAGACGGCCGCACCACGGGCCAGACGTTCCGGGTCAACCGGCGCTCGTACGTCATCTACCGCGCCACGGCGACGGCGCCGCCAGAACCGGGTGAGATGTCGCGCCGATCCATCTCGGCCGAAGAGATCCAGCGCATCCCGGGCGTGTACGGCGACGCCTTCAAGGTCGTGCAGAACCTGCCTGGGGTGGCGCGTCCTCCGGCGATCAGCGGCGCCATCATCGTGCGTGGCTCAGCGCCGAACGACACACAGGTCAACATCGAGGGGGTGCGGGTGCCGCTGCTCTACCACTTTGGCGGCCTGTACTCGGTCGTGAACACGGATATTTTGGAGGGGATCGACTTCTACCCGGGCGGCTACGCGGTGCGATACGGCCGTAAAACCGGCGGTTTGTTGCAGGCGAGGCTGAAGTTGCCCAAGGACGACGCGCACTGGAAAGGCTACGTCGAAGCCAACGTCTTCCACGCCGGATTCCTGGTCAGCGGGCCCATCTCCGACGACGTGCAGGTGACCCTCTCGGCGCGGCGCAGCTACATCGACGCGATCCTCGCTGCGGTGGTGCCCGACGGCGTGCTGCCCTTCACGCTGGCGCCGCGGTACTGGGATTATCAGGCGAAAGTGGACTGGCGTATCAACGCCAAGATGGACGCCACACTGCTGATGCTCGGCAGCTCAGACGCCCTGCGCGCCATCCTCGACCGGCCACCACCCGGATTTGGCGACGCCAACGCGGAGATCAGCACCACCTCCGGCTTTCACGGCGCGATCGCGCTGCTGCGGATGCGCGGCGACGACTGGAAGGGCCGCACCACCCTCGGCGTGGTGCGCACCTCGGCCAACGTGAACATCCTCAACGACTTCCGCATCGACGTCACCTCATGGCAGACGACGCTGCGGCAAGACTTCGTGTTTGGCAGCGGGCCGCTGCAGCTGCGAACGGGCCTCGACGTCTTCGTCGATCCCTTCGACGCTGAGGTGCTGCTGCCGCCACAAGCCGCGGACCTGGGCGAGGGGGCCGACGCGGAGGCAGGCAGCCGGCTGCTCAAGATGAAGGCGACGGGTGTGCAGCCGGCGGTGTGGTTTGACGCGGTGTTCAACCTCAGGAGAGACCTCGAGGTCGTGCCCGGCATCCGCCTGGATCTCTTTCGCGGCCAGAACAAGGGCCAGACCATGCTGCCGCGCATCAACGCGCGCTACATCCACAGCGAGGCGCTGACGCTCAAGGCGGCGACCGGCATCTTGAGCCAACCGCCGGCTGTGCAAGACGTGGTGGAGCGTTTTGGTAACCCGGAGCTGCTGCCCTTCCGGTCCTGGGAGACGGCGTTTGGCGCCGAGTGGAAGCCGCACGCGCGCGTCAACCTCGACGTGCAGGTCTTTCACAAGCGGCTGTGGGACATGATCGTCCCGCCCCGCACGCCGTGGGAGGGATTTGGCAGCGTCAACGCCGGTAGAGGCCGGATTTACGGGCTAGAAGTGCTGCTGCGCCACCCACCTGTCGGCCAGTTCTTCGGCTGGATCGCCTACACGCTCATGCGCGGCACCATCACGCCGCACCCCGACATGGACGAACGCCTGCTCGATTGGGACCAGACCCACATCCTGACGGCGGTTGGCTCCTACAAGCTGCCGGCCAACTGGGAGGTGAGCGCGCGCTTCCGGCTCGTCTCCGGCAACCCGATCACGGCGGTCACAGCGGCGGTCTACAAGGAGAACAACGACAACTGGAGCAGCATCCGCTCAGCCTGTGTCAACTGCGACCGGTTTCCGCCCTTCCATCAGCTCGACCTGCGCGTCGACAAGAAGTTCATCTTCAAGCGCTGGATGCTCGGGGTCTACTTGGACGTGCAGAACGTCTACAACCGCGCCAACCCGGAAGGCATCAACTACAACTACGACTACACGCAGAAGGCCTACCAGTCGCTGCTGCCGATCATCCCGAGCCTCGGGGTACGCGGCGAGTTCTAGCGCGCTCGCGGCCCAGGTATCCTATCGCCTGCGCGCCTGGGCTACTTCTTGGCGGCAGGGACGAGGCTGGCGAACTGAAACGTCTGCGCACCCCACACCCGCGCAATCAGGCGGCCGTCTGGACCATAGATGTCGAGCACCGGCAGACCAGGCTGAGCGGGCAGCACGCGCTTCATCCGCGCCGCCGGCCAACCCGTCACGTCAACGCGTCTCAGCACCACGTCCTCGCGACTGCTAGCGAAGTCTGTGAGCCAAGGGCGGAGTCGTTTGCACACCACGCACCACGCCGCCTCGTAGGCGACCAGCGTCACCTTGCCGGGCACCAGGAGCTGCACGACGGCCGCCTCAGTGGGGGCGTCGCCCGGGGTCAACGCGGGCTGCGGGCCTTCGTTGGCTGGCGCGATGTCCCACGCCCAGCTCAGCGCCAACACGACGCCGACGCCGGGGACAGGCTGACAGCCGTTGACGTCGCGAGCCACCGGCACACGCACCGCCGCCGTGACCGAGACGCCGCCGCCGATCACGGCCTGCACCGTCGGGTTGATGCCGAACCACAGACCACCGCCGTTGGCAAAGTCTGCGACCGGGTCGGTCTCCGAGGCGCGCTCCTGCCCGGAATCACGCCATTGCAGCGCGCCGGTGAGGGCGGCGTTGAGCACACCCGGCACGATGACGAAGGTGGCCGACAGGTCTGAGCTGACCTCGGTGCCCCAGCGGAAGCGGTAGCCTGAGTCGAGGTTGTCGTGCAGCGCATGGCGCAGCTGGTTGTGGAGCGCCCAGCCGACGCGGTCGCTGACGCGGCCGTACAGATCGAGCCCAGCCAGCGCCCACCACGCGCCACGGCCGAGCGAGACGTGCGGGTCGGAGTTAGCGCTCGTCGAATCTTTGACGGTGAAGTTGCCGGTTGGCGCGACCACGCCGACGGAGGCCACCAGCTGCGGCAGCCACGACGCCTGGCGGCCGCGTACGCGGTTGAGTCGCTGGCGCACGCGCAGCTCGATGTCGGCGACGCCGAAGTCGCTGAAATCGGCGTAGGGGATCGCGTCGGCGTCGATGGTTGGACTCGACGCCACGGCGCGTGTGCTGCCCGTGCGACCCATGGGCACCAGGAGCGCGAGCGCCGTCCCGCTCGACAGCTCAACCCCCGCCATCAGCGTCAGCAGGTGCGCGTCGAGCGCCCACTCGCGCGTGTTCAGTCGGGCCGACTTCTCCCCGACCGGCTGCCGCGTCGTGCCGGCATAGAGATCGGCCATGTGCGCGTAGCTGTAGGCCAGCCCCCCGCTCAGTCGCAGCGCGCGGGGCGTGGTGCCGCCAAACGTGCGCGCGATGTCGTTGTCGTCCGACGTAAACGCTGGATTTCCGCAGACTGCGCACTGCGCGCGGGCCCAGGTAGGGAGACAGAGCAGCGCCAGGAGCGAGGTGGCGAGGGGCAGCGCCAATCCACGAGGCGGGCGCGTTGTGGTCAGAGCAGGATTGACACGGGACAGTCGAGGGCGGATGTGCATACCTCTCTCCAGCGCGACGAGGCGCCCACGAGGCCTGGCCGCAGAGACGACGCAGGTGATAGGCGCATGATACAGGTGGGCGGCGCGGGTGACACAGGATCGCAGGACTATGGAGAAGCCATGAAGAGCGGACGCATCCTAGATCGGCAGGATCATGCACGAGACGGCGCCGGGATGACGTATGTGTACCCCGTCGTCTCGCGGCGCGCCGGTGGGGTCTCGATCGGGATCAACCTCAACCCGAACCACGCCTGCAACTTCCGGTGCGTCTATTGCCAGGTCCCGGGGCTCGTCTACGGCAAGGCGCCTGACATCGACCTCGACCTGCTCGAAGCCGAGCTGTCCGGCTTTTTGGACCACGTGCTGCACGGCGACTTCATGGCGCGGCGCGTGCCAGCGGAGGCGCGTCGGCTCTGCGATGTCGCGTTTTCAGGCAACGGCGAACCCACCAGCGTGGCGGACTTCGCGGCGGTGGTCGACCTCGTGGTGCACACGATGGACGACGCCGGCGTGGACCCTGGGGTGAAGCTGCGGTTGATCACCAACGGCTCGCTCGGCAACAAGGATCACGTGCAGCGCGGGATCGCCCGCATGGCCGAGCGCAACGGCGAGGTGTGGTTCAAGTTCGACGCGGGCACCGACGCGGCGCTGGAGAAGATCAACAACTATCCCGGCGGCGTCGCGCGACAACGCCGAAACCTGCGTGAGGTGGCCAACCGCTGCCCGACGTGGCTGCAGACCTGTGTATTCGCCTGGCACAACGCGCCCCCAGCTGAGGCTGACTTGGCGGCGTGGCTGGCGGTGGTCGCGGAAGAGGTCGCGCTCGGTACGCCCCTAGCCGGCGTGTATCTGTACGGCATCGCGCGGCAGAGCTTTCAACCCGAGGCGTCGCAGCTCTCCGCGCTCCCCAGCCCGTGGCTTGAGGCGTTCGCCCAGCGAATCCGCGATGAAACCGGCCTCGTAGTCGAAGCCCGGACCTAGGGCACAGCGCGTTCGACCCATGTGAAGCTGAGCCGCCTGAAGCTGACCCATGTGAAGCGGAGCCATGAAAAAAGTGGGTGACACTTCGTCTCTGCGCCGGTGTTGAACTTGGTGGAGACGCGGGAGGAACACGTGACGCACACCACAGCCGCAGCCAGCGGGGTCGATCCCGAGGCGCTGTATCGTCGATTTGGGCCCATGGTCTATCGACGATGCCGTAGGTTGTTGGGCCATGAGGAGGCGGCTGTGGATGCGATGCATGACGTCTTCGTCAAGGTCATCGCGCGCCAGGATGTGCTGACGGCCGAGGCGCCGTCGAGTCTGCTGTACCGGATGGCCACCAACACCTGCCTCAATGTGCTGCGGACCAAGCGACGGCGGCCCGAGGTGCTGGACGGTGAGCTGCTGCTGCGCATCGCGGTGCTCGACGACGCCGAAGACCGGACGGCGGCGCGGTTGGTGCTGGCGAAGCTGTTTCGCCGCGAACAGGAGAGCACGGCGACGATCGCGGTGATGCACTTGCTCGACGGGATGACCCACCAAGAGGTGGCGGACGCGGTGGGGATGAGCGTCTCCGGTGTTCGAAAGCGACTGCGTGTCCTCCGGGCGCGCCTACACACGATGGAAGCCGAGGCCCAGGCGCCGGCAGCGCATCACGGGAGGATGTCTTGAGACCGTCTTCGCCCCAACAACCCGCCTCGCGCGTCCCTGATCTGCTCCTGGAGCAGCTGCATCTCCATGAGCTGGACGCGGCGACCGCGACCAACGTGCGCGCGCGCTTGGCCGCTGAGCCCGATGGTCTGACGCGTCTCGCCGCCCTCGGAGAGAGCGATTCGGCCGTATTTGCTGCGTTTCCGCCCGCAGAGGTCGCCGCCGAGATCACGCGACGACAGCACCTCGCCGCCGTGCGTGGCGCGCATGCCTCGGACGCCCCACAAGGCATGGCGACACCATCGAGCTTCGCGTCGTCATTGCGTTGGCTGGCCGCCCCACTCGTCGCGACGCTGGCCATCGCGCTTGTTGTGGCCCTACCCGACGCTCCCAGCCCGAGCGATGTGGAGCCGGCGCTGCTGCCGGCAAACGCGCAGACTGACCGCGCCAAGGGCGGCGTCTCCGGGCGAGCGGCCGGCACCGTGAAGCTGCTGATGTTCCTCAAAAACGCCGACGGCGCGGGCCCCCTGGCTGACGGGGCGGTCGCGCGCGCTGGTGATCTTGTGCAGGTCGGCTACTTCGCTCAGCAGCCAAGCTTCGTCACGATCCTCTCCATCGACGGTCGTGGCCAGGTGACGCTGCATCTCCCGGTAGACAAGACCGGCACCAGCCGCGGTAGGCCGCGCGGCGCGCATTCGGGGGATCAGCGTGGCGCGCAGCACACGGCCCAACGCGCCGAAGTCGGCCAATCTGTGA
>CALENB010000116.1 GCA_937910235.1 uncultured Myxococcales bacterium
TGCGTAGACATGAACACCAGCGCGTAGATCTTCACCCCCGATTGCTCCTGGGCCCGACCGATGACGCCAAGGATGATCCGGTTCACCTCCTTGCTCGGTCGCAACAGCTTCGTACGGTCGATGGTTTGAGTGGTGATCTCGTAGACACATCCTGGTCTTACGTGGCGAATAGGACGCATGGCGACTCTCCTCAGGAGGGCCATGGTGAAATTGTCGCCCCCCTATACGACGTCGGCCAGCGGTAAAATCGTCGGGTAGGTCGCCAATTCTGGTCGCATCGCGCGAAAACAAGCACCTTCTCGAATCGCGTGGCACGTACGGTCAGCCCCGTACAGTCAGCCCAGATCCGGCAAGCGGTGGCGCGCACCACGCTCAAAGACAATGGACGTCTCCAAGTGGTCGACCTCTGGCCTTGACGTGAACCCGTCGAGCGCTAAATCGCGGAGATGATGGCTGTCGCGAACCACCACATGCACCAGAAAATCATGCGCGCCGGTGACATGAAACCACCCCATCACCTCCGGCAGGCTGTCGGCGTGAGCGACGAAGGAGTCCACCTGCGCCCGGCTATGCTGCGTCAGCCGCACCGCGATCAGCGCCTGCAGGCGGATACCGAACGCGTCCGGTGCGACCTCAGCGTGACACCCCAGCAGCACGTTCAGGGACCGAAGACGCCGCACCCGCGCCAAGCAACTCGACGGCGCCAAGTTCACCAGCGCGGAGAGCTCCTTGTTGGAGAGGCGGCCATCATCCTGCAGGGCGCCCAGCAGCGTGCGGTCGATGGTGTCGAGCTCGGCCGATGGCTGGGATGGCTGGGATGGCTGGGCGGTCAAGTGGGGCGGGACGTCGACCATGCAAACCTCGGATTCGGTGGCACCCCCGATTTCGGCGGCGCGGATTCGGTTGTCGCTGCTTGAGTGGGGGCGGTACAGAATTCAATTCGATAGACTTGGTGCTGCGCGAAACTATCCTACCTAAGGAGGCTGGTTCGACGAATTTGTCGTGTCAATACACCGAGAGGGATCCATGGCAGAGGCATTTGACACACGCGCCGTCCACGCAGGCCGGCAGGACTTCGGCGAGCTGGGGGTGCATGCGCCACCGCTCGATTTGTCCACCACTTACCCGCTGCGTGATCTCGAGCGCGCCACGGCGAGTCTCGACGCCTTCGCGGCCGGCGCCGGTTCCGCGCCCGATCCGATCTACGCGCGCCTCTTTAACCCCACAGTCGCGCGGTTTGAGCGGGCGTTGGCGGAGCTTGAGGAGACGGAGACGAGCGTCGCGTTTGGCTCAGGGATGGCCGCGATTACGGCGGTTTTGCTGGACGCGAGGGCCCGCGCTGGGACCAGCGCGGCGCATCTCGTGGCCGTGCGACCGCTCTACGGCGGCACCGATCACCTGCTCAGCAGCGGGCTGTTGGGACTCGACGTCACGTGGACCCAGGCGGCAAACGTCGCCGAGGCCATGCGCCCCAACACGGTGCTGGTCCTGGTGGAGACCCCTGCAAACCCCACGGTAGCCCTCGTCGACATCGCCCAGGTGGTCGCCGCTGCGGGCTCGGTGCCGGTGATGGTGGATTCGACCTTTGCGACGCCCGTGTTGCAGCAGCCGGCGCGTCATGGCGCGACGTTGGTGGTGCACAGCGCGACGAAGTTCTTGGGCGGCCACGGCGATGTGATCGCGGGGGTCGTGGCGTGCGACGAGCAGACGGCGAAGCGGCTGCGTCAGGTGCGGGTGTTGACGGGCGCATTGTTGCATCCGATGGGCGCGTGGTTGCTGCACCGCGGGCTGCCCACCTTGGCGATGCGGGTCGAGCGCGCGCAGGCCAGCGCGATCCTGCTGGCTGAGCGCATCGCCGACCACGCCGCGGTCTCGCGTGTCTGGTATCCGGGCGCGACCGGCGGTGACCCGACCGGGCTGATCGGGCGTCAAATGGCGGGACCGGGCGCGGTGTTGGCGTTCGAGATGGCAGGTGGGCTGCGCGGGGCAGCGGAGGTGTTGCGGCGCTGCGAGCTGGTGACGCCTGCTGTGAGCCTAGGCTCGGTCGACTCGCTCATTCAGCACCCGGCGGGCCTGACCCATCGCATCGTCGGCGAAGCGGGACGCCTGGAAGGCGGGGTCACCGACGGGATGCTGCGGCTGTCGGTTGGGCTGGAGAGCGCGGAGGACCTGTGGCGCGACCTGACGCGCGCGTTGGATTGTGGCCATCGCGTCGGACGGGTCGAGATTCGAGCGGCCTAGTCGCTCCGACGGCCGGCCGCGAATCGCCTGGCGCCTACGCAGCATTTTAGGAGTTAAGTGTAGTCATCTGACCCTCCTCAACCCTCCTCACGGGACAGCCACCGTACACCCGCCCCGCGCCAAGCCGCTCGCCTTTCATCACCACGCTGTGTGGCGTCACGAGGCTGCCCGCTCCGATGTCACCGCCCATCATCAGCACGGCGCCCGCGGCCAGCGTCGCCCCGTCGCGCACGTAGACCGGCGCGGTCTTCAGCACCCGATCTTCGAACGTATGCGCCTGAAACAAGCCGTTGACGGTCGCGCCATCGCCGAGCACCAGCATGTCTGGATCCACCACCTGCGCGGCGCCGCTGCCGAGGTATACGCGCCGGCCGATGCGCACCCCCATCGCGCGCAGCCACAGATTGAGCAGCAACGAGCCCTCCAGCACCTGAACGATCGGGGTCGCCCAGGCCGCCCAGGCGACGTAGAGGAAGTCCCAGCGGCTGCACCAACACGACCACAGCGGATGCTGCCCGGCGCGACTGCGACCGAGCAGGCCCCGCTTGAGCGCGACGGTGAGCAGGCAAGGCACGAGCGCCGTGATCAGCAGCGCACCTGGGATGGCGATGAGGTGCCGTGTCGATGCAGACGGCACGCTGTTCGCCGCCAGCAGCAGCGCGACGCCGAGGGTCGCGACGCCCCATGGCACGAGGGGCAACGCAAAGCGCAGCGCCTCCCAGAAGAGCCGATTGATCCGGCGGATCAGCGTGGGTTCATGCGTCAGCGCCCGATCGGCGGTGACGTGCTCGCGGCGGGGCAGCTGGAGGGCCGGGTGGCCAAACCAGGCGGCGTCGGTTGGCGTCATGGTCGCGCGCTCAGCGTCGAGCGCCGCGGCGAGACCCGGGAGCTGCGCGTCAGCGACGGTGCAAATCCCAACCAGCGCGCCCCGCGGGAGCGTCGTTCCGGGGCGAATCACGGCGTGATTGCCAAGGAACGTGCCGGGGCCACAGGCCACAACGCCGAGGGTGGCCGTGCCGCTGCGCTGCGACGGACCACCGAGGTAGACGCCGTCGGCGAAGAAGCACCCCGCGCCAATGCGCACGAGGCTTGGGACCACGTCGATGATCGTGCTGACCTCGGAGTCGCGGCCGATCTGCATCCCCGCGAGCCGCAGCCACGACGGCCAGAACAGCGTGCCGCTCAGCCGTACACTGGCGCGCTGCAGCAGCCTGTCGCCAGCGCTGACGACCAACATGGTCGCGCCCCAGCGGGAGACGACGCCAGCTTGAATCCCAGCGACGCCGCGGGGCAGGAGGCGCACCATCAGCGCCAGCAGGACGACGCGGGCCACGTCGGCGGCCACGATCGCGGCGGCGATGGACAGGACGACCAGCGGTGACCACGTCGCGGCGCGCAGCCACGCCTCCACAGCTTCCGGCGTGACGCTGGGCGACTGCAGGCCCACCGCAACCAGCAACCACAGGGGCAGCCCGGCGACTAGATCGAGCGCGCCGTTCAGCACAAGAGACAGCGCGCCGTGGACTTCTGGCCGAAAACGCACGTCTGAGGCGTCCACGTCAGACACCGCCGGGCATCGGCCAGCCTGGGTCGCCGGCACGCCGCGCCACTGCTCGTTCGCGCCGATCGTTGCGTGCTCGGGCAGCACCGAGAGCGCGCGGAGCCAGCCGCCGCGCCCGATGGCCGTGTGGCCTTGTGCGCCCGCGCGCGTGCCGAGCGTCGCCCCCGCCGCGAGCTGAATCGGACCCACCACGACGGCGCCATCGCTGATATCAATCATCCGCAGGGCAGCGTCTCGACCGATAGTGACATCGTCGCCGAGGCTGAGCAGCGACCAGCCGCCAGCCCCCAGCGCGACGCCGCGCTCGATGAGGACACGGGCACCGACGCGCGCGCCGAGGCCTCGTAAGACCCAGCCCTTGAACACCGTACCTTCCACGAGGCCCCACGGGATGAGCTGCGCGACGCGCTGCACCCACCACAGCCGCAGGTGCCAGGCTCCCCACAGCGGATACACGCCGGGCTGAAGCCGCCCGAGCAACAGCCGTGTGGTCGTGCGTGTGAGGAGGACGCTGACGGGGAGCCACACCAGCCGCGCGAGCCACAACAACGGCGGCAACGCGAGCCAGAGCTGGGTCTGCGACCCGTTCGCGAGCGACCAGGGCCCAAGTCGGAACATCGCCGCCCACAGCAGGGTCGCGGTCGCCACGAGACCGATCCACAGGGAGAGGCTCTGCGCGACCGTGAACAGCAGCGAAACGCCCGGTTTTTCAGCCTGCACGCGGGTGCGAGGCGGTGTCGCCGGCGGAGTGACGCGTGCAGACAGCCGCGCGGCCAGCGCCTCGGCTGTACGATCCTCATAGATGTCGCGAACGCCGAGCGCGGCGGTCGTGGGGTCGCCGCGCAACAGCGAGATGGCCTGGGCTGCGCGCAAGGATTCACCGCCGGCGTCGAAAAAATCGTCGCTGAGGGACAGCTCACCGACGCGACTCAGCACCTGTTCAAAGGCATCCAGGATCTGACGGCCGGGCGAGTTGGGCGCCCCCCGATCTTGAGGGACGGGAGCGGTCGTCGGACCCTCGCCGCCGTCGCCGCCGAGGTCGTGAGTGAGGTCAGGCAGCGCGGTTCGGTCGAGCTTGCCGCTTGTTGCGCGGACGGGGAGCTGGGTCACGACAGCGAGCGCCACGGGCACCATGTAGCCGGGCAATGCGTTGGCCAGCGCCCTGCGCAGGGTCACGGTGTCGAGCGTCACGGTGTCGAGCGTCGCGCCCCGCGCGGCGGGCACCACAAAGCCGACCAACCGCTGCTGACCGCCTCGCCCCTGAACGGCACACGCCGCGTCTGCCACGCCAGGCTGGGCGCGCAGCTGCGCCTCGACGTCGCCCAACTCTATGCGGTAGCCGCGCACCTTCACCTGCGTGTCGATCCGGCCGAGGCAGGTGAGGTCGCCGCTGGGAAGCGCCCGAGCCAGGTCACCACTGCGATACAGGCGACCCAACGTCGGATGCGAAACAAAACTGGCGGCCGAGGCGTCGGGCCGACCCAGATAGCCGCGCGCGAGTCCCACCCCGGCAAAACACAGCTCGCCGACGTCGCCGTGGGGCACGGGTTGCAAGGTGCTGTCCAGCACGTGAGCGGTGTGACCCCGCACGGGCTGCCCGATGTGAATCGGTGCGCCAGCGAACATCCGACCACGGGTGACGGTGACGGTGCATTCGGTCGGGCCGTAGCCATTTTCGAGCCAACGCCCCGGCGCCCAAGCGTCTACGATATCGGCCGTGAGCGCCTCGCCGCCAACATAGAGCAGCCGCAGCTCTGGAAGGGCCGACTGCGGGTCGGTGCAGCCCGTGGCCCGGAGCAGCGTCGGCGGCGGACACAGCACGGTGATGCGCTGCGCGCGCAACCACGGCACGAGGTCGGGTCCGGCGCGCGCCGTCTCGTCGTCCAGCACCACCAACGTCGCACCAACCCGCCACGCTAGCCACATCTCCTCGACTGAGGAGTCGTAGGCGACCGAGCTGCTCTGGGCCACGCGGTCCTGCGGGCCCAGGCCGAAACGGGCGAGGTCAGCGTCGACGAGGTTGGCGATGGCGCCGTGCTCGATCATGACGCCTTTGGGGCGGCCAGTCGTGCCGGAGGTGTAGATGACGTAGGCCAGCTGGTTGGCCGAGACCAGTCGGTGCGGTTCAGGCGCGCGGGGCGGCTCCTCGCTGCCGATCAGGTCCGACACGAGCCACACCGGCATGTCGAGGCTGACGCCGCGGTCGGCCGCCGTTTGGATCGCGGCGCCGAGGCGGTGAAGGCCAGCCGCGTCGGTGAGCACCGCGACGGCGTTGGCGTCTGCTAGCACGTCGATGAGCCGACGGTCGGGGAAGCTCGGATCGAGGCAGGTGTACGCCGCGCCGGCGCGCTGCACGCCGAGGATCGCCGCAAAAAGCCCGGGATCCCGGCGCGGCAGCAGGATCGCCACCACGGCGTCGGGGCTGGCGACGGGGCGCAGATGTCTGGCGATCTGAGTGGTCGTGGCGTTGAGCTGGCGGTAGGTCCACTGCGCCGCCGAGCTGCGGTCACCGTCAGTCGCCTCTCCAACGCGCGGGGCGTGGGGCCAGGACGGGATCTCTAGCGCGACCCCGTCAGGGAAGCGCGCGGCCACCTCGACAAACACCGCAGGCAGGAGCTGGAAGGTTGGAGGCGTCAAGACAGTCGACTCAGCGAGCGCGGAGGAGTGCCCGCTGCGCTGATGGTGCCACCGACTCGCGTGCGGCTCCACCGCGCAGCGGCCAATAGGAGCGAGCGACCACGATAGGTGCCAGGCGATTCACGAGACAGGCTTGTAGGAAGACGGAAGGGTGCCACCCCGGCCGCGCGCGTGTAGGCTGGCGATCACCCCGGAGCCCAACATGACCACCCATCAGAGCGCCACCACGCAAGCGCCACGCCAGCCAGAGCCATCCGCGCCACCGGGCGTCGCTGCGGGCAAACCGGGCGCCACCAAGCTGCCCAACGGCCGCGAGCTGCCGCCCACCGGCTATGAGGCGCAGCGCACGGCGGTGTCGCCGGCGACCCAGAACGACCCAGCCACCGCACAGCAGACGAACCCGCTCGGCGGCACCGAGGACAGCATCACCACCTTGGGCGGGACGTTCACGCGAGAGCGGTTCGCCAAACACATGAGCGAGGCCAGCGGCGACAAGCGTCGTGGCGCCGAGATGCGGCTGAGTTTTCTGGCCTCGGAGGGGGTCGACTGCCAGAAGATCGCGCTTGTGCAGACAGTGGCCTGTCAGCGCCAGCTGAAGGATGAGACCGACAAGACCCCCTTCTATGGCGGCAGCGACAAGCGCTCGGAGCGGGCGACCGGCGGCGGCACCAATGTGGACCGCGAGGAGGGCTATGATAACCCAGCCTTTGGCGCGCCAAACGACGACCTGGAGGAGGCCGAGACGGCCGCGCTACGCGAGGCGTTGGACGTGGGCGACGACAGCGTAAAGGCCCAAAAGAGCGTCAAAAAAGGCCACGTCGGGGGCCGTAAGGGGCGTTTTGCGACCAAGTCCTGGTTAGAGGACAAGTCAAAGCTGAAGTGGAACGAGGGCGACACGATCGAGACGACGTTTGAGGTCGCCGCGGTCGGTCAGGAGGGCGCGCTCGCAGGCGTGTATCTCGGCACGGTGGCCTGGAGCTACACCGTGAGCGCCAACGACGTGATCTCGCTGACGGGCCTGACGTTGGTGAGCGCCGGCACGCCGACCCAGGAGTTCAGCGACGCGGCGGCCAAGTGGAACGCGCAGTCCTACACGCACGACCGCTACTTCTCGCCGGACGAAGCGGTGCAAGACGGCTACCTGTCGACCCACAAAACCCATCACGCCGGCGACGGCCACCTCAGCGTGGACGTCGACAATCAGGATGTGGCGCTCACCAGCCGCACAGCCGTGCCCGCGGCGCCCGACGTGGCGGCGCTCAAGCAGCTGCAGGATGACCTGACGGCGCTCGAAACCCGGAAAACCGCGGGGAACGCGTTGCCGACCGATGACGTGGACAAGGCGAACCTGACGTTTCAGATCGCCCGCTACGCGAAGTTGCTGCCGGCGCAGTAGTCGCCCTCCGATAGCCGCTGCCCTCGAACCGTGCTGCTCCCGATACGTGCCCCGATACGTACCGGGCGATTCACGAGACCGGCTCCCGGCTCAGTCACTTCGGCATCCAATGGGTCGCGGTCGCTGGCAGCGGCCACGCCAGCAGGGCCATCACCTGCGCCGACTGACCTTCGATCATCGCCCGCAGCTCCGCCGTCTCCGCCTCCCAGCGCTCCATAGTAGGCGCCAAGGTGTCGTGCACCATCAGGGGCCCAATCATGGCCCGATAGCGGTCGAGGTGGCTGTGCACACGCGCGGTCGATAGTGGCGCCTGTGGCGCTGACATCTTGGCCAGCGCGTCGGTATAGGCCGCCCAGCGCACACGAATGAGGCCGCGCATGAGCGGGTCGCACTGCATGCGCTTCATGAAAGAGTGACCCACAGCCACGGGGATGTCACAGATTCCCGGTCCATCGAGCCACCAGGACCGACCCATGTCCGTGTCGGGTCGCCGGAACGTCAGGTCTAGATCCCACGGGATGAGCTGCAGCTTGCCGCTGCTCGGGTCGTCGTAGATGTAGAAGTTGTGCGGGCTGCAATCCTGGGTGTTGGCGGCGTCGGCATCACAGTAGCTGCCGCGCGGTCCGTCCCAGTTGTCGATGAACATATCGACGGCAAGCCAGCGCGCCAGGGCGTCCAAGTCCAGCCACGGCGAGACCACCTGCACATACGTCGCGGCAAAGGCGGCGTCGCTGGTCTGGCTGAGCGCCTGCAGCGCGGTGGCAAAAGCGACAAATCGAGCGACATCTCCACCCTTCGAGGTCTTCAACTGGTTCTGCCAGTCCTCGACGCTGTCCGAGGCATACCACGCCTCCTTGGCGAGCAGGCCCGCGGCCTGGGTGAAGTTCGCGTTGAGGAATGGCCCGTCGACGCCTTCGACCAGCAAGAACAGGCCGGGGGGGTGATCGCCGAGCGTCAACCAACCGTGCACCGCGCGGGGCGCGACGACGCCCCCTTCCCGAAAGAGCCGGTACGCGAGGCGTTCGCGCAGGTAGGTGTCGTCATGGGCATTGGCGTTGAAGACGAAGCGACGCAAACCCATGAAGCGCTTGCCGCCGGCGATGCGGACCTTGACCGACAAGCGCGGACAGGTCTGGACGCCGGCGGCGTCGAAACACCCCGCCAAGCTGCTCGTGCTGCCTTTGTAGCGCACCTCGGCCGCCACCTCCGTACCGCCATAGACCAGGGTCGCCGGCACGTACTGCTCAGCGATCGCGTGAGCATCAAGCCAGGCAAGGTCGGCCGCCGCGACGCGCACGGTGAACGAGCTGGGCGCCGCGTCATCGTCAAAGAGGCACGCGCGAGCGAGGCCGGCGCTGTCGTTGCTGTCAGCGGCGCCGAGCGCCACGCAACGGGCCGCACCTGCGGAGAGCGCGGTGGTCGCTACCGCCGCGGTGTCGCCGCGTGGTGTGGTCGGCGCGTCGGAACACGCACCCAATGACACAGCCGCGAGCAGCCCGGCCGCAGACAGCCCGGCCGCGACCAACCTCGCCGCGGCACGGCGTGCAACACAAAGCCCAAGCCCGAGCCGACGCGGCCTAGCCCGGTTCATGGCCCTGTCCCCCGGCAACGGCGCTCGAAGGCAGCGTCGTGCCGGGCTCGATCGGCGAGCTGCGCGCGGCAAGACGTCTCGTAGCGCCACTGAGCGTCGTTGAGGTTGCACCCGACCATGCAGTCGGCCACGAGCTGCTCACGCACCGCGACGTGAAACCCTTGGCAGCCCGTTACGAGACAATCGACAGATCGGTCGCAGGCGCTGGCGCAGGACGGCGCCTCGCACCCCCAAACCAACGCCGGGATCAGCGTGTACACGATCTGTTTCACGGCGGCGCAATCCGCGGCCTGGACCACCGCGGCGTGGGTCCCTGTAGCGCCGCCAAGCGCAGCCAGACAATCAACGTGACGGCCGCCCGCCGCGCGCCAACCCCAGGTTTCGCATTGGGCCACGCTGCAGCTCACGACGCGGTCGCACGCGCGCTCGATCGGCGGCAAGCGCCAGACGCCGGCATCGCTGAATCCATAGCGCGAACCACCGTCGGCGGTCACCCAGCGGCCGGGATAACCGCCGTCGTAGGCCCCTGCCGATGTGCCGCCGCTCCGCCCCTGGCTCGAATCATCAGCTGCCGCCAAGCATCCGGCCAGCGTCACGGACACCGCACAGAGCACGGCGACGGACTTGCCCAGTCCGCTTCGGCGGTCCAAAGGGTCGCGCTGCAAGAGGCCGCTCATGCGCGGTCGTGGTCGCGAAGCGACCGCGCCGAACACCTGCTTCGCAGCGAACCCCAAGCCATTGGCGAGTCTCGGTTGCACACGCCCCCCCCCTCAGCAGCTGCGACCGGTGACGACGGCGTCAGGCGCGCTCGCGCCGACTGAACCAACAAAGACCGCGCCGCCGGCTGTGCAGGTAAACTTATGCGTTTCTTTGTACGCCGCGATGGGTGCCAGGCGATTCGCGAGCCCCCCTCACCGCGCCATCCGCACCACCTCGAACCCGTCACCGCGGCGCATCACCGTGTCGAACCAAGTCTGCCCCTCGTGCGTGTAGACGAGCTGCACACCCCGCACCATGCCATCGAGCAGCAGATCCCGCGCCCGATCCACCGCCACCACACCAACCTGCGCGCGCACCTCCGGGCCGGCCTTCAAGCGCACCTCAACGCCCCCGGGCAGCGCCATCAGGTCGTCAAACAGCGCGCGCACGCCGGCCACATCCACCGCGCCGCGATACACATCGGGCAACGGCTCCGGCGGCGCATCCGGGTGAGCCAGCTGCCGGGGTTCGGTCGGTTCGTCGTTCGCGCTGGCGCCGTCCAATTGACCGGGCACATGCGTCACATCCAAGGGCACACTCATGCGCCATCTCCCAAACTTGACGGGGTCGGTCGGTCCCGCAGCGGCAGCACGTCGATGGCCAACCCAGGCGCCGGGCAGGCATACCCGCACTGGCCGCAGCCGACACAGAGCTGCGCCTGAACCTCCGGTTTTCCGGCCTTAAAGACGATCGCGCCGGGCACCGGGCAGCGCTCACGACAGGTGGTGCAGACCAGGTGTCGATGCGCCAAGCAGCCGTCGGCGAAGACGTGCGCCGTGCCGATGCGGGGGCTGCCGCGGGGATCGAGGGCGCCGGTGGGGCAGGCGGCGATACAGGGCGGCACGTCGTAGTCGGGGCAGCCCGTGCAGGGCACACGGCTCGGCGTCAGCACTGGGGTGCCGGCGGCGCCACGCATGCGCGGGTCGGCGGCGTGGATCGCTTGCACCGGGCACGCGCGAGCGCAGTCGCTGCAGCCGGGTTTGCAGCGCTGAAGAAAGGTGAGCTCATCGACCGCGCCGGGCGGCCGAATCAGCGGGATCGGCGGCGACGCGACCTCGGGCGTAGGCGGCGGCGCGGCAGACAGCGCGGCAGTCAGCGCGGCTGGCGGCGCGCTGGCGGAGGCTGGTTTCACGGCCTGATCGGCCACCCGCGACAACGCTTGTTTGATGGCTGTGGCCGCCTCAGCGCGCCGCGCCGCGCTCGCCTCGGCGCGCGCCTGAGCGGCAGGATCGACGGGATGGGGCGCGTCTGGATCCGCGTCGGGCTGAGCGCCGCGACCAAAGGCGCGCAGGAATCCACCGCGCAGAAAGGCACGCCGGCCGTTGTCTTCGTCACTCATGGCTCACAGGTCCCGGGCTGGCTCGCAACGCGGGCAGCCTACGTCAGGGCGCGGCGACGGGAAACCGGGGCGCGAAGGCCGGCGGACCGCGCTGATCGACGACGGCAGACGACGTGTGGCACTGCGTGCAGCTCTGCCGGTCGAAGTGACTGGTCTGCAACCCGCGCGGTCCCGTCGGGCCGTGGCAGCTGCTGCACACCGATCGCATGTTGGTCGCGTGTGGCATCTGCGGCGGCGCTTCGGCGTTTGCGCGCGGCCCTTTGGTTGGCGACGCGAGGCCAACGAACGTGTTGTTGCCCTCGGGCGGCCAGTCCGAGGGCCCCCAGCGCGCGCTGATCTGTTCCACGTGGCACTGCACGCAGTTGACGAGGAACCGATGGCTCATCACCGACGCCACGCGGCGGTCATCGCCTTCGCCCAACACCGCGCCCTTGCTGTGGCAGGCCATACAGGCGAGCCCGCCGCGCTGCTGCGTTGGGTGCGGCACCACCGGCGGCGCGCCGTCGTAGGCGCGGCGCTCGACACGGTCGGCCACGGCGGCGCGCACTTCAGCCTGGCTCGGTCTCTCCTGCAGCTTGAGCCGCTTGCCCATGTCGGGCGTTAGGTCCGTGAGTTGGCTCTTCCACTTGGCGTTGGCGCCGCGCTGCTCGGCGCCGATCTCGTTGTAGCGCTTAGCGGTGGTGATGCCGTGGGCCTTCGCGACCAGCTCGCCGGGCACGTCCGCGGTCAGCGGCACGGCGCCACTGGTCCGCGCGCTGCCTGGGCCGGTCCGCACGCCGACCACAAACCCGGTGACGGCCACGCCGAGCAAGATGGCGAGCGCCAGCTCCACGCCGCGACTATGAGGCTGCGCGTCAGGGCTGTGAGGCGCAGCGCCGCCGCCGCGCTGGTCCGCGTCATCGATGTTGGGGTTCTGATTCATCCTGCATCCTCCCGCGCGGCGCCGCTGTCACGACGACGCCGCTTGGTCTCGGCTAGACCTTGCGCAGCCGCACAGCGCACTTCTTGTAGTCCGGCTCTTTCGAGATCGGGCAGAACAGGTGGAGGGTCACGTTGTTGATCAGCAGACGCTCATCGAAGAACGGCACGAACAGCGACCCGGGCACGGTCTTGCCACGGCCATCGATCCACACCGGCATCGTCACCGCGCCGCGCCGCGATTCGATCGCGACGAGATCACCATTGCTCACCCCGAGCTTGCGGGCGTCCGCGGGGTTGAGCTCGACATAGCTGTTCGGCATCGCGCGGCGCAGCTGGGGCACCCGCATCGTCATGGTGCCGGTGTGCCAGTGCTCCAACACACGCCCGGTGCACAGCCAGAACGGGTAGTCCTTGTCCGGCATCTCCGGTGGGTTCTCATGAGGTTGGAACCAGATCTGCGCTTTGCCGTCGTTGGTCTTCGAGTGATAAAACTCGATGCCTGCGCCCTTTTTGACGTAGCCGTCATCAAACTCGCTGAACCTGAACCGCGTCTCCCGCCACGAGCCGTCGGCCTGTTTCACGACAGGCCAGCGCAGGCCGTGGCTCTTGACGTACTCTTCGTAGGGCGCGAGATCTTTGTGTTTCATCGTCGTGAACGGGCGGTATTCCTCGTGCAAGAACTTGTCGACGTTGACGTCGTAGTAGTGTTTCCAGTCCCACACCGGCACCGATTTGCCCGCCGCGTCTTTGACGTCGAAGAGGAACTTGCCGTCCTTGTCCTTCATCCCGGCGAAGCCGCGGTCAAACAGCCGCCGCGCCATGGCGATGGTCTGCCACGTGTCGTCGCGCGCTTGTCCGGGGGGCTCCACCATCTTGAACCACTGCTGGGTGCGGCGCTCCGAGTTGCCGAACATGCCGTTTTTCTCGACCCACAGCGCCGCAGGCAGCACCAAGTCGGCGAGCTTGGTCGTGGCGGTCGGGTAGACCTCGGAGACGATGAGGAACTTGTCTTTCATCCCAGCTTTGTCGCTAAACAGGTGGTTCAGGTTCGGCAGGCTCTGCCCCGGATTGGTGACCTGCACGTAGATCGTGTGCACGTCGCCGCCCTTGGCTTTCTCCTTGGTGAACTGCTCCCACATCTTGACGGTGTGGTAGCCCGGCTTCGGGTTGATCCGCCCCGCGGGCAGGTTCCACAGCTTCTCGCATTGATCGCGGTGCGGCTTAAGAGCGACGATTCGACCACCCGGCAGCGCGTGGGCCAGGGTGCCCACCTCACGGGCGGTGCCACAGGCCGAGGGCTGCCCGGTGAGGCTCGTCGGCGCGTCGCCAGGCTTGCCAAAGTGGCCGCTGAGCAGGTGGATGCCGTGCACCAGCGTGTTGATGGCGGTGCCGCGGGTGTGTTGGTTCATGCCCATGCACCAGAGGCTGGTGATCTTGAGCTTCGGGTCGGCGAAGCGCTTGGCCAGCAGCCGAATCTGGGCAGCTGGCACCCCAGACAGCTCCTCCACCTTCTCCGGCGTGTAGAGTTCCAGCTCCTTCTTGTACGCCTCGAAGGTCATGGGTTTGCCGAACAGGCTCTTCTTCTCAAAGCTTGGATTTTCGCGGAAATTGCAGTGTTTCGCGACGAAGTCCTTGTCGTAGCTGCCGTCTTTCAGCAGCAGGTGCGCGACGCCGTTGGCGATGGCGAGATCCCCATGCGGCTTGAAGATCATCACGTGGTCGGCGTGATCGCTGGAGCGTGTGCGCCGCGTGGTCAGGTCGATGAGCTCCACCTTCTCACCGCGCGAGCGCCGGTCGATGATCCGGGAGAACAGGATGGGGTGCATCTCGGCGGGGTTGTTGCCCCAGAGGATGATGACGTCGGCCTCGTCGAGATCTTGGTAGCAGCCCGCTGGCTCATCAACGCCGTACACACCGAGAAATCCTGTCACCGCAGACGCCATGCAGAGCCGGGCATTGGGGTCGATGTGGTTGTTGCTCAGGCCGCCTTTCATGAACTTCTGCGCGGCGTAGCCCTCGGGGATCGTCCACTGCCCGCTGCCGTAAAAAGCGAAGCCCTTGGGATCCTGCATGACGCGGTCGGCCATGATGTCGATGGCCTTGTCCCACGTGATCGGGGTGAGGCGTCCGTTCACGCGCAGCAACGGCGTGGTGAGACGGTCGCGGCCATACAGGATGCTGCCGACGTGGTAGCCCTTCACGCACAGCAGGCCCTTGTTCACCGCGGCGTCGCGCGCGCCGCGCACAGCCACGACCTTGCCGTCCTTCACCGCGACATCGACGTGGCAGCCGGTGCCGCAGAAGCGACACGGCGCCTTGTTCCATGCGACCTCGCCAGGGGCTCCGACGGCGGCGGCGGTGCGCACAGCGTCCGTGGCTGGCGCGGGGGTCGCGGCGTCGACCTCGCTGAGACGTGTCACGGCCGCGGCGGTAGCGGCGGCCATAGCGGTGGCCTTGATGAAGGCTCTGCGGCTGAGTTCCGTCATGATCTGCTCCCTGGGACGTCAGGCGCGGGCGCCGTGAAGATCGGATGCCAGCGCTGCTGCCGGCTCATGGATGGGGTTCTTCGCTAGATCCGCTGCGAGGTCGGCGGCTGGATCTCCGTCCGGCTCGAACCAAACGTAGGCGACGTCGGCATGCAGCACGCCCGGCATGGCCTGCAGCCGCGCAAAGAGGTCGCGGTCCGCGCCCTGGTGCGGCGTGTCCGCGACGACCGGCAGGCGCACACCGGCGAGGTCACCGAGCTCAAGCTCCGGCATGGCCGCGAGAGACGACATGGTTTGCGCCTGTGTGGCAGCGTCGTCCGTCAAGGTCAGCACCAGCCCGCTGATTGCCATGGGAGCCCTCCGAGACGCACGAGCGTCCGCGGAGCCATGGGTAGGATTCACGAGGGCGTGTTTCAAGGTGGACTTGATCTCGATCAAGCTGCCATTTTTGGCGGTTGTAAGGAACCCGACCACCTCTAGCTTGGCCGGCACTGCTCTCCGCCGCGCTCATTCGGCGAGGCGTTGAGAAGGGGGTGCACTGTGGGCCAGTCGACGTTCATCTCGAACCGCGCAAACAGGGTAGCCGCCTTTGCCGTCGCGATCGGACTATCTGCTTGTCAGGGCGGCCATCTTGACCCGGCGGCTGGGATCACGGCGGCTGGGATCACGGCGGCTGGGGCGACGGCGGCTGGGGCGACGGCGAAGCGGCATCCCGTCCGTTATCGGCCTCGACCCAGCGGCGTCGGCAGCGGCATCGCCACCGATCTCGTCGACCACAACGGCGCGCCCATCAAGGCACCGTGCGGCAGCTGCCACGCCGGAAAAGCGCCTTCGACGCGTCGCAGGAGCGGCGAGACCCTCAAGATCTTTCACAGCGGTCTGAGGATGAAACACGGCACGCTGAGCTGCCTCACCTGCCACAACGGCAACAACTACGACACGCTGCGCCTCGCCGACGACACGGAGGTGCAGTTCGACGCGCTGATGACCCTCTGCGGCCAATGCCACGGCCCGCAGAAGCGGGACTATGATCACGGCAGCCACGGCGGCATGACCGGTTTCTGGGACCTGACCAAGGGCCCGCGCGTGCGCAATCAATGTGTGCACTGCCACGACCCCCATGCACCGGCCTACGTCGGGATGGTGCCCGCCGCGGGCCCGCGCGACCGTTTCCTGCAG
Source organism: uncultured Myxococcales bacterium (assembly GCA_937910235.1). Taxonomy (GTDB): domain Bacteria; phylum Myxococcota_A; class UBA9042; order UBA9042; family UBA9042; genus UBA9042. Next base: position 16,111 of record CALENB010000116.1, read on the forward strand.
CCCGCACGGCCTGGGCACGGCCACTGACGTTCCCTCGCCCTTGCCCGCGGGGGTGCCCCTGCGAGCAGCGTGCGCCGGGATGGAGGTTCTACGATGAGTGACTCAGCTGACGGCGTCTCACGACGAACCCTGCTCAAAGCGGCGGGTGCCACGTTGGGCGCGGCCGCTTTTGCCCAAGCCCTGGCACCGCTGGCGAGCTGGGCCGAGGGGATGTCGAGCGAAGATTTTCTCGCCACGCACTACAAAGAGCTGGACGCCGAAGGACTGAAGACCGCGCTCAAGCGCATCGAAGAAGACACCAAGAAAAAGACTGGTGTGGACGTGCACGTCACCGCAGACGCCCCAATCCCGGGCGTAAAGTTCGGCTACGCGCTCAACCTCAGCATCTGCATCGGCTGCCGCAAGTGCGCCGAGGCGTGCCACGAGGAGAACAACCACGACCGCAAGACCAACAACAGCTACATCCGCGTCTTCGAGATGGACAAAGGCTCCATCGATTTTGCCAAGGGCACCGTCGACTACGCGCACCCCGTGCCGCAGCCCGACAAGTTCTACATGCCGGTGCAATGCCAGCAGTGCGACAACGCGCCGTGTGTGAGCGTCTGCCCGGTCGAGGCGACGTGGAAAGAGGCGGACGGCATCGTCGTCGTCGACTACGACTGGTGCATCGGCTGTCGCTACTGCGAAGCGGCCTGCCCCTACCATGCGCGACGCTTCAACTGGCAGGCGCCCGAGGTCCCAGCCAAGGAGATCAACCCCGACCAGGGCTACCTCTCCAACCGACTGCGGCCCCAAGGTGTGATGGAGAAGTGCCACTTCTGCTTGCACCGCACCCGCAAAGGCAAGCTGCCAGCGTGCTTGGAAGCCTGCCCGACCGGCGCCCGCGTCTTCGGCAACCTGCTCGATCCAGACTCCGAGATCAGATGGGTGCTCGCCAACAAACGTGTCTTTGTCCTGAAGGAAGAGCTCGGCACCAAGCCGTCGTTCTTTTACTTCTTCGACGAATAGGCAGGAGGCCAGATGAGTTCATCCGCTAACCACGCCGTCAGCTACCCACGCTTCTTGGTGCGCCTGCTCAGCGTCGCCACCGATGGCGGGTTGCAGTTCTACGCGTGGATGACGTTCCTCACCGCCATCGCGCTCGTCGGCGCCAACGCTTGGGCACACCAGGTCGCCGACGGCATGGTGCTCACCCACATGACCGACCACGTCTCGTGGGGCCTCTACATCGCCAACTTCACGTTCGGTGTCGGCCTCGCCGCCGGTGGTGTGATGATGGTGATCCCCGCCTACCTCTACGATGATCACGCGATGCACGACGTGGTGATCTTCGGCGAGATCTTAGCCATCGCCGCCATCGTGGTGTGCATCGGCTTTGTCGGCGTCGACATCGGTCGCCCCGATCGCATCTGGCACATGATCCCAGGCGTCGGTCGCTTCAACTGGCCCATGAGCATGCTCACCTGGGACGTCTTGGTGCTCAACGGCTACCTGGTCCTCAACCTGCACATCGTCGGCTACCTGCTCTATCACCGCTTCACCGGCCGCAAGCCCAACAAGCGCTGGTACATGCCTTTTGTGATGGCATCCATCGTGTGGGCCATCTCCATCCACACCGTCACCGCCTTCCTCTACGCCGGCCTGGGGGGGCGCCCCTTCTGGAACTCAGCCCTGCTCGCGCCGCGCTTCTTAGCCTCCGCGTTCGTCTCAGGGCCCGCTTTCATCGTGTTATTGCTGCTCGCGATGCGGTGGTTGAGCGACCTCAAGATCGGCGCCGGCCCCATCCGCACCCTCGTCAGCATCCTGCGGGTGACGACGGTGGTGAACCTGTTCATGCTCGCGTCTGAGGTGTTTGTGGAGTTCTACACGGGCGGCAGCCACACCGCCGCGGCGCAGTACCTGTTCTTTGGCTTGGAGGGCCACAATGACCTCGTGCCGTGGATGTGGACGTCGATCGTGTTCAACGTCGTCGCCGCCGGCATCTTCCTGACGCGCAAGGGCATCGAAGACAATCGTTTTCTCGTCGCAGCCTGTGTGCTGACCTTCATGGGTGTGTGGATCGAGAAGGGGATGGGCCTGATTATCCCGGGCTTCATCCCAAGCACCCTGCACGAGATCGTGGAGTACGCGCCGAGCTTGGTGGAGTGGAAGGTGACGGCCGGGATCTGGGCCCTCGGTGGCCTCGTGCTGACCGTCGGCGTGAAGTGTGGCGTCGCCGTGCTCAGCGGCCACGAGCGGCTGGTGAAAGGCTAGTCACTGCAACCGCAGCAGGCCGCCTTTCGTCAACGCGCGATGGTTCACCCGCAGCTGCGCCAAGGGGTGGCCCCGCAACGTCGCGCTGTCGACGTGGACCACCTTACCAGCGCTGTTCGCCCCAATTCCCGGACCCTCGATGACCAGCTCGCGGCCCAACTTGGCGTCGGCGCTGGTCGGTAGCCACAGCGTGACCCGCGCAAAGATCGGCGCGCCGAGCTCCCACACCCCATCGCCAGGCGAGCGCGGAAACAAGCCCAAGGCGTTCAGCACGTACCAAGCCGACATCGCGCTGGCGTCGTCGTTGCCGGGAAGGCCGTTCTCCTTCGCGCCAAGTCGTGTCGCCAGGGTCTCCTGCACCTTGTCCTGGGCTTTGTCGGCCCGACCGGCGCGGCCGTAGAGCCACGGGATGTGAAAGCTCGGCTGGTTGGAGATGTCGAACTCACCCTCGGCAAAAAACGCGTCGAGCTTCTCGTCGAGCGCCGCCTCGCCGCCCATCGCGGCGGCCAAGCCAGCAGGGTCGTGGGGGACGAAGAACGAGAAGATCCAGCTCGTCGCCTCCACGAAATGCTTGCCGTATTCCTTGGGATCAAAGGGCTCGATCCACGCGCCGTCGGCGTCCTTGGCCTGCATGAACCCCTTGGCCGGATTCCAATGGTGCCTCAATTCGCGGCGCGTTTGTCGAAACGGGTCTGCGACGGCGTATCGCCAAGTTTTTGCGCGAACCGCGCCGCGGCCCAGTCGGCGTTGGCGTACTCCAGGGTCATCGACGCGGACTGCGTCTGGTCGCACGCACCGGGCACCCAGCCGAGCTTGAGGTAGGCTGGCACCGTGCCGAGGTTGAGGTAGCCGCACAGCAGCGCCGAGCCTGGGTTGTCGTTGTCGCCGTCCAGGGTCTTCAGCATCGCCTGCCACGCCAACTCCAGGTCGAGCGCTTGCCATGGGCCGTTGTAGAGGTCCTTGACGAGCGCGTCCGCGAGCACGACAACCGCCGGATTACCCGTCATCACGCGCGAATAGCCCGTCGCGTTCCAGGTGCACTTCGGCAGCCAACCACCCTCGGTGAAGGCGTGCAGCATCGACCACGCCATGTCGCTCCGCAGCTCCGGCTCCACCAGCGTGCCGAGCGGATGCAGCGTGCGGTAAGTGTCCCACATGCACCAATCATCGGTGAAAAAGCGGCGCGCGCGGCCGTCATCGGCCTTGGTGTGCGCGTCGTGGACCTGTCGTGGCCCCGTCGTGGCCCTGGCCGTCGTCGCCGGAGAGCCGCACCCAATTCA
>CALENB010000117.1 GCA_937910235.1 uncultured Myxococcales bacterium
CGACGACGCCAACCCGTGCACGAACGACACCTGTGAAAAGGATGTGTGCAAACACGTCGCCGTCGCCCCGGGTTTCTCGTGTCTGGACCCGAAGACGGGATCGGGCGTCTGCGCCGACGACAAGACCAAGGTGTCCATCTGCCAGCCCCCACCGCTGCCGAACCTCAAGTTCGTGCCGGCCAGCAAGGTCGCCATCGGCTGCAACGCCGCGACTGGGGTCTGCAAGGACACGACCGAGACGCCGCTGCACACCATCCTCATCAGCCCTTTCTGGATGCAGCGCTTCGAAGTCACGGTCAAAGAGTTCAGCGATTGCGTGAAGGCCGGCAAGTGCACTGCGCCCGACAAAGCGACCTACACGACCACGACGCCGGTCAATATCGGCAACGACTGCAACTACCAGTACAAAGACGCGTCGCGGGACAATCATCCCATCAACTGCGTGGACTGGGACCAAGCCAAGGCGTTCTGCGCTTACTTTCACAGCGACGCACGCCTGCCGACCGAGGCGGAGTGGGAGAAGGCGGCGCGAGGCGGCTGTGAGCTGTACACGTCCTGCGAGAAGCAAGCGTACACCTACGTTTGGGGCGACAAGCCGCAACCGGACTGCAACCGCGCCATCCACAACTCCTCGATCCAGGGCGCCGGCTGTGGCGAGGGCTCGACGGTCGCGGTGGGGACGCTGCTGAAGGGCGACGAGAGCCTGTACGGGATCAACGATCTGGCCGGCAACGTCTCGGAGTGGGTCTCGGACTATTACCTGGGCGCCTGGTATTCAACGGGCTCAGCCCCGAAGGACGACCCGACCGGCCCGACCTCCGGGACGGAGCGTATGATGCGCGGCGGTGCGTGGACGTCGAAGGTGGACGCGACCAACCAGATGCGCATCAGCTGGCGCGGTCACGACGGCCAGACCAAGAGGTCGGCATCTGTCGGCTTCCGGTGCGTGATTCCGCTCAAATAGCGCCAAGGGCACCGGTTGTGCCGGGTTCCATCGCAGTTGTGACGGCCGGGGTCGAAGGGAATCCAAGCCTGTGCGATACGGCGCGGTTGGCGTCGTGACCTAGACTGCACCCCGGCGCCTCTGGTACCTCATCGGTAGCCGAGCTCGCGCCTGCGACGTCGACGGCACTGCAGAGGAGTCTCCATGGCCACCACAAGTCTCACCGGCGATCCCGTCGTCGCGCGCAAAAAGCGCTCCCTGGCGCCGCTCGTGATCACGGTCCTCATCGCCGCGATTGGCTTCGCGGTGATCGGCACGAGCACGAGCGGCGGCGCGGGCATGTACAACTATTCTCTGATGGAGTTGAAGACACGCAGCGCTGAGCTCGCGGGCAAAGACGTGAAGGTCGCCGGGCGAATCGCGACGGGGAGCGTTCGAGGCGAGCCGGCTAGCGACACGTTCCGATTCGACCTTGAAGACGACGACGGCCACAAGATCTCAGTCGCGTACAAGCGCCTCCTGCCGGACCCTTTTGAGGAGGGACGAGATGCGATCGTCAACGGAAAGCTGAAGGATGGTGTGCTTTTTGCCTCGAATCTCACCGTGAAGTGCCCAAGCCGGTACGCCGACACCGAAGAGATGCAGAACATGAGCGAGGCGGAGCGCCAGAAGTACTACAAGTCCGACTACAAGAAGCACGCTGCGATGAAGAAGGCCGCCGGTGCGAACGCGGCCGAGAAGCCCGCGGTCGACGCTCCGGCCGCCAAGCCGATGGGCGCGAAGTAGGCCCGCGTCACGACCTCAGAACGGTAGGATGCGCCGAGCAACCAGCTCGCGTGCCTAGGGCCTGAGCTCGCCACACACGCCGACATCGAACACCTGCACGTCATCTGACAGAGGCGGAAGCGTCGCTCGGCCCCGGGTGCGAACCACCACGCCTTTGGGTAGCGCGAAGCGGCAGCGCACCTCCAACGACGTCGTCTCTGCTGGAACCTTGAGCGTCACCTGCGCCGTCGCTTGCGGGGCCTGGCCAGCGGCGAAGTGCAACGTGTGCACGTGACCGTGTTGCAGCACCAGGTCGATGCGCGTCAGCTCCTCGCGATCGAGCGCGACGTCGCCAAGGCGGGCCTCGACGTGGGTCAGGAGCAGCACCAACGTCCGCTCCTGGACGCCTGCGCGTGTCTGCCACCAGGCGGCAATTAACCCGATCGCGAGGGCTCCCAGCGCGATCCAGCGTCGCGCGCCGCTCTTCTGACCCGGCAACAAGCTAGTTCACGAACGCGGGGCCACCCATGTGATCAAGCTCGCTCGACCGCAACAGGAGCTCGCCAGAGAGGTCTGTGAGTCGCTCCGCACGTGCGCGCACAGACGTCGTCTCCAACAGCGCTTGCTTGTGCTGCGGATCGGTGGCGAGGGCGGCGGCCAGTCGATTCGTCAGAATATCCGGCTTGCGGGTGGAGGTGAGCACGGAGCTCAGCAGCACGCCTTGTTCGCCAAGCTCGAGAATAAGACCGCGGACGCAGCCGACCAACCTCGCGATGGCCTCTTCGACGACCTCAACATCCTCCTCAGCGTGGTCGGGGATCACCTCAACCTCGGCGGTACGATACGGCGTCAACCGGTGAATCGTACGCACGCGGACCCGCGCCACACAGTGCATGAAGAGGTTGTAACGGCCGTCTTCGAGTCGCTCTTCGTTCACGATTTTACAGAGCGATCCGACCGCAAATACGGGCGGAGAGCCGTAGTAGTCTTCTTCCCAGCCTGGCTTGAGCCCGACCAGCACGACCAAGCGATCCTGTGACAGCGCGTCCGCCGTGAGCATCCGGTAGCGTGGCTCAAAGACGTGCAGCCGCGTCATCGTGTTCGGGAACAGCGCGAAGTTCGGGAGCGGAAACAGAGGAACCGACTCGTACTGACTCTCTACGATCGCGACATGTTGCATCTTGGCCTCCAATTGGGTCTCGTGAGGAGACGCTTCGAAATGGAGGGTAAGGATGTCGGCAAGTAGCGCAATAAAATTCGAGAAACGGGTCGCGCCTCGGGGCTACATGCCGAAGCCAGTGTCTTCATCGCCGCCGGTGAGCTTCGGGCGGTGCTGCCAGTTCTCCACGGCGCGCGCCACCACAAAGCGCGACGTGGGCGCCATGAACGCCGCCTCCACAGAGCGCAGCGTGAAGTTGCGCAGCGTGTCGAGCCGCCAGCCCAGGTGCTGCGAGAGGGACTCCAGTTGCCCGGTCAGGTCAATCTGCAACAGCCCCGGCGACACGGACGCGACGGTCACGAACAGGCCCGCTTCCTGCAGCTTTAGGATCGGGTGCTGCGCGAGCGACCGAGCGCGGCCGGCTTTCACCTCAAGGGCCGGCGCCATCATCACAGGCACACGGTGCGCGCGCAGATGGAGCAGCGCCTCTTGATTGCGCGTCAGCCCGATGCCGTGGAGCACACGGTTCGCGCGCAGCTCAATCACCTCGGCGAGGTCACGCGGTCGGCCCGAGAGTCCAACCTGCAACGCCAGCGCGAGGCCCATCTCACGGGCTCGGGCGACCACGTCACGCAGGTCGCCGAGCGGGATGGTCTCATCGCCCACAATCGAAATCGCGCACAGCCGCGGGCCGCTGGCCTTGTACCAGTCCTCCAACGCAGCCATCGCCGTGGTCGCGTCACAGCCGCGGTGGAGCTCGCCGACCAAGCTCCACGAAAAGAACGCGTCCTCGCTCTCTTCGACGGCGTCTTCGATCCCGTCATCCAACGCCGCGACGGCCTTCTTGGCGTTGAAGGGCAGGGCGCACAGGTCCACGGCTAGCTCGGCGTGCACGACGGCGTCTGCGAGCAGGCGGCGGGTTGTGCGCCACGCCAGCTGCTCCAGGTCTTTGGGCGAGCGAATCAAGGCCGCCTGCCAGCGCGACGCCGCCAGAAACCCCTCCGGGCTGTCGAAATCGAGGCGCGCAGCCAGGGCCGCTTCGTCGTCACCTTCGGGGAGGCCCGCCGCCTTGGCCAGCTCACCGGCCTGAAAGCGGTCCATCGCGTCGGTGACACGGCAATAGAGCTCGACCTTGGGCAATGTGGCGACAATGGTGGTCATGGGCAGCTCCGTCGAAGGTCCGGCCCGATGGTGGGGCTTGGTTGGGCTTGAGACAAGCCGCTCGCGGCGAGCGCTTGGCTGAGCTAGGAGACCTCGCGGAGGAAGCTGGCGTTCACCACTTCCCGCTGGATCACCTCGGCCATCTCTTCCACGTCGCGATACTCTTCCCACGACACGCGAATCGTCGGAATTCGCTTCGACACGTCGTGCACAAAGGTCTCGTATTCAGCGTGTAGCGCCTGCAAATAGGCCATACTCACGCCACTCTCGACATCGCGACTCCGCTCCTGAATCCGCGCCATGCTGCTCACCGGCGAGACGTCCAGGTAGATGATCGCGCTCGGTCGGCACATGAAGTTGCTCATGTGGCGGAACAGGCCGAGATAGGTCCGATAGTCACGTTCGTCCAGCAGGCCTTGGGTCACGAGCATCTTGGCGAAGATCGCGTCCTCATAGATCGTGCGGTCTTGAATGGCGGGTCGGCCGCGCCAGATGATCTCTTGATGCTGTTGGAAACGCCGATTTAGCAGGTAGATCTGGGTCGCGAAGCTGTAACGCTTCGTGTCGCGGTAGAAGTCTTCGAGGTACTCGTTGTCGTCCACCGGCTCGTAGTAGACGTCCAACTCCATGTGCCTGCCAAGCGCGCTGGCGAGCGTGGTCTTTCCCGCGCCGATCATGCCGGCGATGCCGATGAACAGATTGTCGAGGTTGGTGTCTGGCACGGAGAGGCTCATGTCACTTGTCCTTCGTCATTCGCACGCGCAGAGACGCCAGGGCGGGCGTGGCCGCTCCGGAACCAATCGCCTCTATCAGACGTTCGGCGGCGTCCCGAAGGGCCACTTGGGTTGAGATGCGTGGCAGCGTGGTGTCGATGTCTTCGTATCGCACAGCCACTCGGTCATCCGGGAGCGCCGTGAGTTCGCACTCAATGCGTGTATCTGGAAAGTGAACGACGGCGGTCGTGGCACCTGCGGCGAGTGCATCGAGCGCCTCTAGCCACGCCAGCAACAGGCCATCGAGCTGATCCCAAAGATCGGGCCGACAAGCCGCGTGCGCCCCGGTAGCTCGCTGGTGCGTGTCCTGAAGCAGAAGTCCGCCGTCCACACCGCCGTTGCGCGTCGCATCGCCCCACGTCTCCGCGAGATTGAGGTGATCCCACGGCTCTTCATGTAGGTCAGCGCCGACGCGAATCGAGAGGATCGCGCTCACCGGTGGTGGAGTTGGATTCATGATCTCAGTCGGAGTTCGGACCGCCGACGCGCTCAGCCGCCAACCGTGTATCGGACCGTGTGAGTGGACGTCGCACCGCTCGATTGTGGGAAGCGCAACGTCTTGACCTTCGAGACGATGCAAGCGCCGAGCGCGCCGGAGCCAGCTTTGCCCATGACCTTCGCGTTCTGAACCGTGCCCGCGGCCGTCACGTAGACCTTGACTCGGAACGTGACCCGTCCGCCGTCCACATCACCGTGGTCCATGTAGCAGTCCATCACCTTGCTCTTCGCGGTTTTGGCGATTCGGCTGACATCATCGCTCGTGAGCGCCTTTCCGCTGCCACCACTGGTCTTGGGCGGCGGCGCCGGCGTGTTGGCCGCGGCCTTCTTGTCGGCGGCCGCCTTCTTGCGCGCGGCCTCGCGACGCAGGATCTCGTCGATCGAGTCACCCGAGGCGGCCTTCGGTGGCGTCACCTTCGCGGGCGGCTGCGCCGCCTTCTTCGCGGACTTGGCCTGGGCCGCCGCAAGCCTCTCCCGCTCGCGTCCCTTCTCGAGCAGGATGTCGATCTCGTCGCGCTCCTTCTTCGGCACGACCTCGGGTGCTTTGTCTTGCGACGGTGCTGGTTTCGGCTCGACCCGTGCCGCACGAGCCGGCCGCGCTGTGTCGTGGCTGTTGGACGACGGCTTGCTGGCCGCACGTGCCGCGCCGCCAGACCTTGGCTTGGCGCTCGCGGTCGTTGTGCCCGCGGCGGGCTGCGCGCTGGCTGGTTGCGCGCTGGCTGGTTGCGCGCTGGCTGGTTGCGCACTGCCGGGTTGCGCACTGCCGGGTTGCACACCAGCAGCGGCGGCCGTCGGGGCGGCGGCCGCAATCGCCACCTTGGCGGCGCTACCGTCCACTTGCCTATCGGCCGCGCCTGCATCGCCCTGGACGCCACCGGCGGTGTCGCGATCTGTCCCTGCTACAGCATCAGGCTGGGTCGGCGCCGCGCTTGCGTCAGGCGTCTCAGGCTGCGCCGCCGCAGGCGCCGCATCGGGCTCGACAGCCACCGGCGCCGCCGCCGGCGCTACATTCGCTCCGGGTGGCTCGGCGGTCTCAACCGCGGCGACCATCGTCGGCTTCGCAGGCGTCTTGGCGGTCGTGGCCGTTTGCGCGCGCACCACGAAGAAGCCGCCGACACCGATGCCTAGCAACAGCACCACAGCGACGAACCAGCCGAAGCCGCCGCCCTTCTCGGCCTCTTTCTTCTTGCCTGTGGCGGCTGTCGCAGCCCCGGTCTTGCCTGCTGCAGCCTTGCCGGCCGTGGTCTTGCCGGCGGTAGCTGCGCCCGGAGTCGCTTTGCCGCCAGCGGCCTTACTGACCGCCGTCGCGCTAGCCCCGGCCTTCGCACTGACGGACGCAGTTCTCCCCTTCGCTGCCGCCGCGATGTCTGCCGCGCTTGCGAGCGGGACGGAGGTGATCTTGGTCTCCGCCTCCGATGAATCGCTCTGGTCACCGCCAGCTTGCCCCGGCAACGAGACCTTGGCCGTTCCCTTGGAGCCGCGGCGCTTGTCGCGGCCCTTTGACTTGCTCTTGCCGTCGGCCCGCGACGATGCAGTTGCGCTCGCTGCCATGACTATCGACGGCTTGCCGGCGACCCCGTTGTCCGACGTTGCGCCCGCCTCCGCCGCGGGGGCGGCTACATGCGTTGCCGCAGCACCCGGAATGGGTGGGCGTGTGGCGCTTTGGGGGACCGCTGGCGGGATGTCGGCGCCAGGAACCGGTGGTGGCGCGTCGTCGGCGCTCACCGGCGGTTTGCTCGTGATGACGGGCGGCTTGCTCGTGATGACGGGCGGTGCGGTCGTGGTGACGGGCGGCGCGGTCGTGGTGACGGGCGGCTTGCTCGTGATGACGGGCGGCGCGGTCGTGGTGACGGGCGGCTTGCTCGTGATGACGGGCGGCACGGTCGTGATGACGGGCGGCACGGTCGTGGTGACGGGCGGCACGGTCGTGGTGACGGGCGGCTTGCTTGTGATGACGGGCGGCGCTGTCGTGGTGACGGGCGGCTTGCTCGTGATGACGGGCGGCTTGCTCGTGATGACGGGCGGCTTGCTCGTGATGACGGGCGGTTTCGCGACGAGCGCCGGAGGCGCTACAGACTCCAGCGGCGGCAGCGTGTCGTGGTCTGGGACCGCGGGTGCTGACGTGCCAGCGTCCAGCGCTGGCAGCGATGGCGGCTCGGCGTCGGGCATGTCCGCCGCGCTGTCGTCACTCTCCGCGCCCTGCTGCGCGTCGAGCTTCACCAACAGCTCAATCATCGCCGCGCTGAGCTCGAGCGTCTGCGATCGCCGCGGCGACCGCGCCGGCTGGGCGCTCTGTGGTGCGGCGTCCGTCTCGTTCACTTTGGCCTGAAACGCTGAGACCTCACGAACCGGCGTCCACGCCCCGAAGCCCTTCCGCCAGACCAGGTCGTCGGCGGATAGTCGCCCGCCTGCGATGTGGTCGAGGACCTCCTGCTCCGTGAGCGGTCCGACCTGTTTCCCACCGATACCGGCAAACCAGACACGCTGCGGCGTCGCTGGGGCGGTGTCTGGCATCTCCAGATTGAACGGCATGGTCGTGCGACCCACGTCCTGCTGGGTAGCGATACCCCGGACGCGAATCTCCGAGTCGCACTTCTTACAGCTGATCCGGAAGACGCGATTCTTTCCGCGAACACGGTCGTCGGGGATGCGGTATTTGGCGTTGCATGCGGGGCATGAGATCTTCATCTGCGATCCTCAAATCGACATCACAACGAGCGGAGAAGTCGGGAAAAGGGCCAAGAAACTAGCGCATAAATCGCGGCCTTGCAATGTTGTGCTTGTAGGCTGGT
>CALENB010000118.1 GCA_937910235.1 uncultured Myxococcales bacterium
CGCACCCGACGCACCCGACGCACCCGACGCACCCGACGCGAACTCCGGCGCGCAAGATGGCGGGCCGGTCGCCGACGCCGCCGGTCCCGCCGATGTGGGTCCACCCTGCAAAAGTGATCTCTCGTCGGTGGATCAAACCCCGGCAGACAGCCAAAAGGTTGATTTTGAGGGCTGTACGGGCTGCGCTTGCTGCACCGCGGCCGGCGCATACCCCGCCGCCATCCCGCTCGCGTGCCTGCAGTGTGGACCAGCGTCCTCTCTCGCCGCGGTGGGCGGCACGCTCCAGGGCGGTATGTTGACGACGATGGTCAGCTGCATCACAGGCAACGCTGCGGCGCCCTTTTCCGCCAACGCCCTGTTTGTTGGCGGCGGACTGATCGGACCCACGGGCAAGCCGGCGCTGATCATCGACTTTGTCCCGCCTGTCACCATCTTCGGGTTCTCGGGGCTGGCCACCTCCAGCAGCGCCCAGCCGCACGTCGTGCTGCGCGGTTATGACGACACCGGCGCGCTCATCGCCGAAGACGCCTTCGATTTCACCGGCAAACCAGGCGGCGTCTGCGCGACGACGAACCCGGCGGCTCAGTTCTTTGGCTTTCGGCCGTGCGGCAGCACCGCCATGTCGCGGGTCGTCTTGGAGACGTCCGACGCCAACGTTGCCATCGACAACGTGCGGGTCTGGCGGCCGTAGGTGTCCGGCCACAGCGCGGAGCTGGAGGCGGAGAGCAGCCTGCAGCTTGCCCCGCTGGCGCCGTCGTGGCGCGACAAACGGCGCGCGTTCATCCAGGGCGGCGCGAGCGGGCGAGCTGTCGTCGCGTGACCAACGCCGCCGCGTCTCTCAGACGGTTCACGGCGCGCTCGCAGGCACCAAAACCGGCACATCGCTGTACGTCTTGATGGCGGTCGTGCCGAGCGCGAATCCGGCGTTCGAGCCCCAGCACCACACCGATCCGTCGGTCCGCACAGCACATGCGTGGTGCCGCGACAGGGCGATGTGCACCACGTTGGTGAGCCCCTTCACCTTGCCCGGCACGAGCTGCAAGGCGGAGTGACCGGCGCCCAAGCCACCGTCGCTGCCGTTGCCCCAACACAGCACCTCCCCCTGCACAGTCAAAGCGCAGGTTCGGTAATAGCTGGCCACAAGCTGTTGGACGCCAGCGAGCCCGTAGACGGGTGTCGGCTTGAGCGTGTTCTTCAAGCTGCCATTACCCGCCTGCCCATCGGTGTTCGCCCCCCAACACTGCACGGTGCCGCCTTTCCGCAGGACACACGTGTGATGATGGCCCGCGGCGAGGGCGATTCCATCTTCGATTCCAGCGACCTTTGTGGGCGTCGCGCTGCCGGTGAGGACGCCGTTACCGAGCTGGCCGAATTGTCCGTCTGTACCGGGCTTGCCCCAACACCACACCGCTCCCGAGGTCGCCAGCGCGCAGGCGTGCGCACTACCCACCGCGACAGCCGACACCGCATTAGGCAGACCAACGACCGCTTGCACGCCCTGTTGTGGACTGCAGCAGGTGCCGGTTCCAGTCTGAAAATGCGAGTTGTAGCCCCAACACACCACCTTCTTGCCCAGCTCCGTCACCGCGCATCCAATCGCAGCGCTCACGTCTACGTCTAGCGCGCCATTGGACGCCGCCACGAGGATTGTGGGGTGCGGCAAGTGGGCGCCAGAGCCGAACCCCGCGGCGGCGCCGTTGCCCCAACAGTAGACCTCGCGCTTGCCGGTGATCCCGCACATCACGAATGTATCGCCCACGATCTTTCGCCAGACATCGACCTTTGGCACTGCAACTGGCTGCTCCGGCGTGCAAGCGGCCGTCTTCGCGCATGTCTCGGCTTGCCCCCACCCGGTAAGCCCGGTGTTCTTGTCACTCGCGAGTCCCCAGGCTTTGGCGGATCCGTCCGGTGTGATGACCACGGTGCCCGCGACATAGGCGCTCCCAGCGTTACGCGATGATGTGGCCACGGCGATGGCGAAGCGCTTGCTGCAGGCGCCAGCGAAACACACCTTGCCGCCCCCACACGGCGTGCCGTCCTTGACCGCATCGTGCAGGCATCCAGCGTTCGCGCTGCAGCTGTCTTGGGTGCACACATCCGCGTCATCGCAGACCTTGGGCAACCCGGATTTGCAGCTTCCGGCGATGCAGGCGTCCCCCTCAGAGCAGGCGTCGCCATCGTCGCAGGCCTCACTGTTCGCGGCCTGAAAGCAGCCGGTCTTCGGATCGCAGAGCCCATCGGTGCACAGTTGCTTGTCGGCGCAACCCACCGCGGATTGCAGCGCGCAGACGCCGGCTGTCTCACAGCTCGCGTGTCCGAACGCGTCCGTGCGCCAGGCGAGCCCTGCGACCCCCATGTCGGTGCCCGCGTCGCCAACGATCCACGCAGCGTCTCCAGCCAGCGTGGCCACGGCGTGCGCGCCCCCGTCGGCGCCCGCGTCGACATACCGCGTCCACTCCTGATGTCCGGTGTGCGTGATGGCCAGCAAGATCGCGTTCGCAGCACCGTTTTGCGTCAGCTTCTGTTGTCCAACCACCAGCGCGCCACCGAGCGCCCGAGCGGCCATCCCGCCCACCCGCATCGGCGTCGTCGTGGCGCGCTGCCACTGCACGCTGCCGTCCGCAGCGAGCCCGCTCAGCCAGAGCTTGGGCGCGGCGAGGCCGTATTCTCCGGCCAGCAGCGCGCCGCCGAGGTGGCTGACGGCGGCCACAACGCGGGCGTTTGTGGTCGAGACGGGCGATGACAGCGGCTTGCTCCAGACCACGTCGCCGGTGTTGCCGAGCCGCGCTGCGAAGCCTCGCTCTTGAAGCGGCGCCCCATGCCAGCCGACGGCGACCACGTCCCCGCCGACCACAGCCCCAGCATGCAACGCGCCGCGGCCTGGCAGGCCTTTGTACGTCCAACCGAGCAATCCGGACGCGCTGACGCGCCACGCTCGACTCGTGTCCCCGCTCGTGCCGAGCACCAGCCACCCGCTCGCGGGATGCAGCACAGCACCCAACGCGCGCTCCTGCTCCTCTTTGATGCCGATCATCTTGCTCAACGCGATCGCCTGACCATCCTTGCTCAGCACGACCAGCGCCAAATCCGTCCCGCCCTGCGCGTTCACGGCAGTGCCAATCACCGTCGGACCCGGTCCCACCCACACCGGCGCGTTCGTCTCCGATGTCGCCTTGGCGAGCTGACGCGGCCAACCCGGGAGGGTGTCACCAGCGGCGTCCACGCGCGCCACCCACCAAGCTGTGGTGTTCGCCGATGTCGTCTGGCCCGCCAGCAGGGCACCCGAGCCTTCCGGGGCGGCAGCCCGCAGTCGAAGTGACCCGCCGCTGACCAAGATCTTCAGAGCGAACAGACGCTCCTTCCCGCCTGGCGTACACACGCCCTTTGCGCAGCTCGCGCCGACGGTGCAGGCCGCGCCGTCCGCACAAGCGGCGCCATCTGGCCTGTTGGTCAACACGCAGGCGAAGCTGGTGGGTCCCGTGCTGTTGCAGATCCGCTGCTCACAGGCCGCCGTCGTTCCCTGGCAGGTCATGGCCGGCCCCGTCTTGCAGGTGCCGCTGTCACACGTGTCGCCGACGGTGCAACCATCCCCGTCGGCGTCGCACACCTTATTTTGCGTCACAGCCTTGTCGAACACACACGCCCCGGTCTTCGCGTCGCACAGGTCCACCGTGCACCCATTGCCGTCGTCACAGTTCGTCTTGAGGTGCGTGCAACCCAGCGTCGGCAGACACCCGTCCGCGGTACACGACGACCCATCGTCGCAGCTCACCACGACGCCGTCGCAGCTGCCGCCGACACAGGTCTCGTCCTTGGTGCACAACGTTCCGTCATTGCATGATTTACCCGAGTTTCTCGGCGCCAAAGCGCAGCCGCCGGTCTTTGGATCGCAGGTGTTGGCCAGACAAAAGGTGTCCGTCGTCTTCGGGCAATAGACCACCGTGGCTGGGTTGTGCTTGCACGCCGGTTGCGCCGGATTGGTCTTGTCGCAGAACGGCGTGCCATTGCACAGATCGCCGTCATCGGTGTTGAGGCAGTCGACGTCTTGCTGACACGCGCAGACCTTCACCCCCGGCACACAGACACCCTTCGCGCACACGTCATTCGTCGTGCAGGCGTTGCCGTCGTTGCACGCGTGCGGTCCAGACGGAGCGCCGTTGGTTGGGATCACCTCGCGGCCGCAGCCACCGGTCTTCGCGCAGGTCTCTCGCGTTCGTTCAATGGCCGTGGCGGTACACGAACCGGAGAGCGGTACGCAGGCGTTCACCTGACAGGCGGTGTCAAAAAGCGAAGGGCACGTCACGACCGTTGCCGGGTTGTGCATGCACACACCTAGGTTGCAGAACTTAGTTCCGTTGCACTTATTTCCGTCGTCTTTGCTCGCGCAATCCCCGTCGTCCTTGCAGGTGCACACGTTGGTGCCGGCTTTGCAGCTCCCCACCACGCAGATGTCGTAGGAGGTGCAGGCGTCGCCGTCGTCACACAGTGTCCCGTTCTTCATGGCCGAGGGCGCGCAGGTGCCCGTCTTGGCGATACACGCGTTCTTGAGGCACGCCGTATCTCCGGCGCTTGGGCAGGAGATGACCGTCGCGGGGTTGAGTTTGCAGGTCCCTGAGACGAGGTCGCAATACAGGGTGCCGTTGCACAGGTCGCCGTCCTCTTGCGATTCACAATCGAGCTGCTTCGAACACGTGCACGTATCGACTGGCCCTGCACACTTGCCGCCTGCGCACTGATCTCC
>CALENB010000119.1 GCA_937910235.1 uncultured Myxococcales bacterium
GCGGGAGGCTCGCATTGGCGCCAGTGATGTGTGGCTGGGCGCTAAAGCCCGCAGCATTGGTTGGCCTACTCGGCGTCGCCCGATGACTCGGTGGGAGCGGCGGGCGCTTCGCTCTGGGTGGGTAGATCCTCAGGACGGCTTGCGGCGGAGCGGCGGCGCTTCATTTTCGTAACGGCGGTGGCTCTGCGCGCTGTCACAGCTTTTTTTGGGGTGGCTTCGCTCGCGCTCGCACGATCGGCGCTCGCACCGTCGACGCTCGCACGATCGGCGCTCGCGGTACCGTGGCTCGCGTCGGCCAGGATCGTGTCGTCCTGCACCACGAAGGCGCCGGTTAGCTCTCGGGCAGCCTGCTGTCTCAGCGCGATCGCCGCCCTGGCGGCGGCCTGATCGACCGGCTCCGTCCGCGACCGTGCGGCGTCGCCACCGGTCGAGACGACGCGATTGCGCCCCGCCGTCTTCGCGGCGTAGAGGCGATGGTCAGCCAGACGCATCAGCGCCTGCGGGTCGCGCGTGGGCAACTCGGACGCGGACGCGACACCCACGCTGACCGTGATGGGCACGGAGACGCCGTCGATGTCGAACGGTGAGGCGGCGACCGCGGCCCGAAGCCGCTCCGCCACCACGGACGCACCTGCCATCTTGGCGTCGCGCAGCAACGCGACGAACTCTTCGCCGCCGTACCGACCCAAGATGTCGTAGGTGCGCAGCTGGCCGTAGAGAATTTGGCCCAGCTCACGCAGCACGAGGTCGCCCACGGAGTGGCCATGCGTGTCGTTGACGTACTTGAAATGATCGACGTCGATCATCGCGAGCGACAGGTCGGCGCCGTTGCGTTTCGCGAAGGCGTTCTCTCGCTTCAACTCCTCATCGAAATAGAGGCGATTGTGACAACCGGTCAGCGGATCCCGCGTCATCTTCTGGAACTGTTCGCGTTGAAACGCCTCGTCAAGCTCGTCTTGGAGGTTGAAGCGCAGCACCGCCGTGGACCCGAATCGGATCTTGTCGCCATTGCGGAGCGGGTGCTGCGAGATGCGTTCACCGTTCACAAACGTGCCGTTGGTGCTGCTCAGGTCGTAGATGTCGACGCCCAGCGACGACACCGCGATGCGGGCGTGCATGCGGGAGACACCGCCTTCTCCGAGCTGAACCTCGCACTCTGGCAGGCGGCCGATCACCATCGACTCGCCTTCCAGGCGGAAGATCCGGCCCGGCATCTCACCGATCAGGATCGTGAGCACGGGCACACGCGCCACGCTCCACGCTCAGCGACGCCGGCAACGCAGGCATCGCGGGGTTGGTGGGCTTGGACTCGCCGCGAAAATTCATCACAGGCCTGACAGGGTCGTTGGAGGGAGGGCACGTCGCACAGTCTGCAAGGTTCGGCGTCGCTTGGGAAGTAGACGGCGCCTCACGCAGCTTAGCGTCGGCTGCGACCGCCGTAGTTGCGTCAACTGAGGACAGATCGGCGCAACGCCGCCTCGGCGATCGTCTGCACCTCATGGCCGTAGAGCATGCCGCCAACGCCGCTTTTGGGGTTGATTCGCAGCATCACGCAGCCGGCGTCGGCCAGGATCGGAAACAGCAACGCCCCTTTGATTCGAGCGCGACGGCCACCGTTCACGCGCCAGCGGACCAGCCCGAAGTCATCGCCAAACACGACAAATACCCGGCCTTCGCCTGTTTCGTCGGAGGTCTCGCAGGCCAGATCGTGGGCCATCGGCAGGTAGCCCGCTTCGATTTTGGCCTCGGGCGTGAGCGGGACGACAAGCTCGGCGTTGAGCAGCGCCGTGTACACCGCGAATCGGTTGCGCTCGGTCGGCTCCGACGCGAGGCGGCGCATCTTTGTGTCGAGGAAGGACTCGGTCGGCGTTGGCATGTGGACCTACTTGGGGCATGCGTCGTTGGGGGGATGTACCCCGCCGTCGTTCGCTGAGGGGCGCGAGGCGTGCGCGACAGGCATCGCGAAGGATTCGTCACGGGGACACGATGACTCAACCGCCACAAACGTTGCAAACACCGCCGGAGCCGGCCGCGCATCCGGCGTCTCCCTCCGATCCGCCGCGGCGGCTCAGTCATGTCGGACACGGATCGATCACCTACATGGACGAGGGCGAAGGGCCGGTGGTCGTGTTGGTTCATGGCTTGCCAGGGTCGGCGCGGGACTTCCGCTATTTGTCGCCTCACCTCAGCGGGTGTCGCCGACTGCGGGTTGATCTGCCTGGGTTTGGCGGGACGTCTCGGCAAGGCCGCCGGGTCTGGACGATCGAGGACCGTGCGGCGCTGATGCTGGCGTGGCTCGATGAGCTGGACGTCGACCGGTTCGTCGCAGTCGGCCACTCGATGGGCGGTCCGATCGCGCTGGCGTTGGCAGCCCTCGCGCCGAAGCGCGTGGTTGGCGTGGGCCTGCTGGCGTCACCGGGGCTGCGACCTCATCAAGCCTTCATTCGTGGCCGTGTGGTTCGATTGAGCCGGCTGATGCGCTTGCCGGGGGCGGCGAGGATCTTCGCAGCGCCGCTGCGCCGGGGCTTCACGGCCGCGGGCTTTTCGCGCCAGACGCCGATGGCCGACCTAGCCGTCGCGGCGGCCGACGCGGGCGCCCTGGATTTCGTCCGTCACGCGGCCCGCATCCGGTCGGTGACGGCGCCGACGTTGGTGGCGTGGGCGGAGGACGACCGCCTCGTCGAGCCAGCGATCGGCGCCGAGCTGAGCGCGGTGGCGGCTGCGGGTCCGCGGCTGCATTGGCCGACGGGTGGTCACAACGTTCAGAAGACCCACGCCGCGGCGCTCGGCGCGGCGCTCAGCGCCTTTTCGGCGGCGTGTTTTGCGCTGGCGTCGGCGGACGACACCGGCCGCGCAGATCTCAGCGGATGACGCCCATCGCGCGGCCAATCTTCACGAACGCAGCGACGGCGTCATCGATCATCTGCTCACTGTGTGCCGCCGAGATCTGAACCCGGATCCGCGCCGCGCCCTGGGGCACAACCGGATAGCTGAAGCCGATGACGTAGATGCCCTCGCCCAGGAGGGCCTCCGCCATCTCGGAGGCGAGCCGCGCCTCGCCGAGCATGATCGGCACGATCGGGTGGCTGCTGGCCTTGATGTCGAAGCCAGCCGCGGTCATGGCGCCTCGGAAACGCAGGGTGTTTTGCTCGAGCTTGTCGCGCAGGTCCGTGGTCTCGCTCAGCATCTGCACACACGCCAGCGCGGTCGCCACAATGGGCGGCGGGACGGAGTTGGAGAAGAGGTACGGCCGAGAACGCTGACGCAGCAGGGCGATGATCTCGCGCCGTCCGCTCGTGAAGCCCCCGCTGGCCCCGCCGAGCGCCTTGCCGAGCGTGGACGTGATGATGTCGACGCGGTCCATCACACCGCAGTGCTCGGGCGTGCCACGCCCCGTGCGGCCGAAGAAACCGGTGGCGTGGCTGTCATCGACCATCACGAGCGCGTCGTATTGATCGGCGAGATCACAGATCGCTTTGAGATCCGCGATGTCGCCATCCATGCTGAACACGCCGTCGGTGACGATGAGGCGCGTTCGGTTGGCCTGCGTCACCTGAAGATGGCGCTCGAGCTCCGCCATGTCAGCGTGGCTCCACCGCACGCGCTTCGCCTTGCAGAGCCGGACGCCGTCGATGATCGACGCGTGATTGAGGCTGTCCGAGATGATCGCGTCTTCGGCGTCCAGCAGCGTCTCGAAGAGCCCGCCGTTGGCGTCGAAACAGGAGCTGTAGAGGATGGTGTCCTCCATGCCCAGGAACGCGGAGAGGGCGGCCTCCAGCTCCTTGTGGACGGTCTGCGTGCCACAGATGAACCGCACCGAGCTGAGGCCGTAGCCATAGGTCGTCAGCGCGTCACGGCAGGCATCGAGCAGCCGCGGGTGGTTCGACAACCCGAGGTAGTTGTTGGCGCAGAAGTTAACGACCTCGCCCTGGGCCACCTCACCGGGCCCGGCGGCGACACGAATTGCGGCGTTCTGCGGCGTCTGAATCACCCGCTCCTCTTTGAAGAGCCCGGCGTCGCGGATCTCCTGCAAGGTCGAGGCGAGGCGTTGCTGCGTGCTTCCATACATCGGGCACTCCTGAGTCGTTGGTGCCCTGTGCGGCAGTGTTGCGCTAGCCCGCGGTGCCTGTCGCCGCCTCTTGGGCCTCGGCGACCTCGTCCCACTCGTCGTTCAACATGGCGATGGCGTCGCGCACCATCTCCAGGTTCCGCTCATTCTGGGTCAGCGGCTGCACGCGGGCGAGACGCTCCATCTGCCGCTCCAGCTCCGTCAATCGGTCGCAGAGCGCGCCCAGCAGGCCGAGATCACGGCTCTCTCGGTTCTGGCCGGCGAAGCGCTCGTTGTAGACTTCCAGCACCGTGTCGGCCGCTTCGCTGAGATTATCGACCATCGTCAGCAGCGGCGTCTGTGAGCGGACATCCCGGATCGCGACCAGCTCCTCGCGCCACATCTCGAGTCGCTCCGTCACGACGGCGATGTTGTCGACGTTGTGTTGCACATGCAGGCCGTTGTCACGCAGCCCCTTCATGCGCTCGACGGTGCTGGTGAGGTTGTCCACCAGGCGCTCCAGCAGCTCCGGCCGGCGGCTCACGCGCGGCTGGCCAGCGAAGTGCAGGCGATAGACTTCGAATTGACTGTTGGCGAGGCCGGCGAGGTTCGAAGCTTGGTCTTCCACCGAGCCGGCGTCCCGCGCCGCGGCGATCTCGCCCTGCTCCTCGCGAAACATCTCCAGGTACTCACCCACGACACCGAGGTCATCGGCGAGTGTACCGCCGCCGTAGACCTTGGAGAGGGTGGTCATCTCGCTCTGAATGGCTTGGAGGTCCTGGATCATCTCCGCTAGCAGCCCGAGATCTCGGGTTCCACGGTTCTCACCGGCGAAGTGGCGACGATACTGGCCGATGACAAAATTGGCGCGTGCACCGTGCAGCGCCGCCTCGATCCCGCTCGGTCCAGCCTCCTGGCGGGCGCGCTTGATCTGGGCGATCTCACCCCGATACAGCTCAAGCCGCTCGGTGCAGAGGTCGAGCAGCGACCGGTGGCTCGCGTCGCGGTCACCTGCCAACCCCTTGGCTTCTCGTTCGATTGCGCTCGCCTGCTCGATCATCATCCGCATCATCTCTTCGTTGCGCGTGACCCGGGACTGCCCGGCGAAGTGCAGGTGGTACTGGGCATGCACGCCCTCAAGGCGATCGCGGAGAGACTCAATAAGCGCAGCGGACATCGTTGGGATCCTTGTGCGCGCGGTCGTTCAATCCGGGGTGTCCGGGGTGATCACGCGCGACGGGTGCGAAAATGTAGGCGGACCGCACCGGCTGTCAACGGGTGCTCCGTCGCTTCCTTGCGGGCTCGGTCAGGGCTGACGCCGCCGCCGACCTTTGCGGGCGTCTTGCAGCGTCGGCGCCTCGGGCCATGGGTGCTTCGGATAGCGACCGCGGAGGTCTTTGCGGACCTCCAGCCAGCTCGTACGCCAAAAACCCGCCAGATCGGCGGTGACCTGCGTCGGTCGTCCGTTGGGCGCCAACAGCTCACAAGCCACCGCCACTCGGCCCTGCGCGAGCCGCGGCGTGTCGTGCATGCCGAAGAAGTGCTGGGCTTTGGCGCTGATCACCGGTGGATGACCGAGCGTGTAGCGCACAGGTGCCTCGACGCCGCAGGGCAGGGTCCAGTGGCTCGGCGCCTCGCGTGCCAGCAGCTGCTGGGTCGCCCACGGCAGCCAGGCCGTCAGCTCGGCGACCACGTCAAGGCGACGCAGGGCCGCCCAGGAGCGCCGTCCTGCGCACAGCACATCGATGGCGTCCGGGACGTCGGAAGTGGCGACGTCGCCGTCGCCGGAGAGCTCCGGCAGCGTCGGTAGGCCAGCGTCCGGCAGCGCCTCGGCCAGCCAACGCAGTCGAGTCAGCCAGGCCATCGTGTCCTCATCGAGCCGCAGCGCGCGCTGAGGTTGGCTCCGCGTCGCGTCGGCGAGACACGCCGCGAGGGCGGCAGCGTCCCGCAGCGCGCCAGCGGGCCGGGTCTCCATGACCAAGTCGAGATAGCGTCGCTCGATGTGCTGAATGACCGCCTCTGCGCTCAGATCGAAGTTCGTTACCAGGGTCTCCGTGGTCGGCAGCGTCGCGGGATCGATGGCGACGGCGCTGTAGACCGTTGGATCCCGACCGCGGTCGTTCGCGCCCATGGTGACACAGAGCAGGAACGCTGCGTCGCGAACACAGCTCCGGCCATCGAGCAGCGCACCGCGACCACCGACGAGCACCAGCCGCTCGCCGCGCGGCTCTCGCCGTCGCGCGACGCGGTCTGGAAACCCGGTGAGCAGCAAGGTGGCGATCTGCGGCGCGCCGCTGGCGGCGGCCGCGACGTCGCCATGGACGACGGCGGCGCGCTGGTCGATGACGGCGCGCAGCAGCTGGTCACGCATCGCCACGACCTGCCGCAGGGTCCGACCATCCGCGCCGAACTGCCGCGCCACATCCGACGCGCTCCGGCCGCGATCGAGCGCGTCCAGCGCGGCCAACGGCAGGTCCAAGTCACTCTCCCCCGGCAGGTCGGCTGGCGCGCGCAGGAACGCCCGCTCACTGGCGAGCGCCGCCAAGTTGGCGGCGAGCCGCGCACACCCAGCAGCGCGACCAGCGAGCAGCACGCGGCCCAGTCGGGGGTCAACCGGTAGCTTTGCGAGCGCGTGGCCGAGCGGCGTCAGGCCGTGTTCATCCGTCGCGCCAAGCTGCTGCAACACGCCCGTCGCGTGGTCCAGGCTGGCGACCGGCGGCGCCTCGAACCAGCGAAATCGCGCTGGTTCGCTGCCCCACGCCCGCACCTCCAGGGCTAGACGCGTCAAGTCCTGCTGTCGCAACGCCGGCGAATCGTAGGGTCGCAGCCCGCGATGCTCATGCTGCAGCCAAAGCCGCCGGCAGCTGCCCGGTCCGGTGCGACCCGCGCGCCCGGCACGTTGCGCTGCGGACGCCTGGCTGATGCGAATCGTCTCGAGCCGCTCCACGCCAATGGCCGGGTCGAGTCGCGGTTGGCGCGCGAGCCCGCTGTCAACCACGGCGGCGATGCCATCGATCGTGAGAGAGGTCTCGGCGACGTTGGTCGCGAGGATGATCTTGCGGCGTCGGCTCGGCGACAAGGCGTCGTCTTGGGCCTGCGCCGACAGTGAGCCGTGCAGCGGAAGGACCACGGCGTCACCCGCGACCGCGCCGACGCTGCGCTCACACCAACGAATCTCGGCTCTGCCCGGCAAGAAGACGAGGATGTGGCCAGGACACTCGGGCGTGGCCGCCGGTAGGGCGCGCAGAACTTCAGACACGGCGCTGGCGACGCGGGCGTCGAGCCTGCGTGTGTCTACGGACTGGTCCCAGCTGACCTCGACCGGGTAGCTGCGCCCCTGCGTCTCGATGACGGGGCAGTCGCCGAGAAAGGCGCTGACCGGTTGGGCGTCGAGCGTGGCCGACATGATCACCAGCGCTAAATCCGGCCGCGCCTCGGCCCGTAGCTCGGCCAGCATCGCCAGCGCGAGATCGGCGTGCAGCGAGCGCTCATGCAGCTCGTCTAGAACCACACAGCCCACCCCCTCCAAGAACGGATCGGCCTGCAATCGCCGCGTCAGCAACCCCTCCGTCAGCACCTCGATGCGCGTGTGCGGCCCAACGCGGCGCTCGAACCGCACGGCGTAGCCGATCTCGTCGCCGACGCGACCACCGCGCTCAAACGCCATGCGGCGGGCCGTTGCGCGGGCCGCGACCCGTCGCGGTTGCAGTACGATGACCCGACCGTTGCCGGCGATCTGCGCGTCGAGGAGGGCTGGCGGCACGCGCGTCGTCTTGCCGGCCCCCGGTGGGGCCACGAGCACGGCCGCGCCGTGGGCCCGCACGGCGGCGATCAGCGCTGGCATGACGTCGTCTACCGGCAGGTGCTGCACGCAGGCTCCAGCGCGACGCTGCTGTGGCCGCTCATCGTGTCGTGGCTACTTGGCTTGGGGGCTAATTGGATGGGGGGAGGGCCGCCGTGAGGAGATGCAGGGTGCCGACTCCCTCGTACGCGACCGAGTAGCGCGTCCCGGCCGGATCGACCACGAGCTCGCTGAGGCCACCGGAGCTGTCCACCCCGGCGGCGACGGGGTGTGACAGAAAGTTCGTCGCCACCGCGCCGATGGTTGTCACGCTGAACGTGAAGTCGTCTTTCGGGTCGATTCGAATCGCCTTGAGAACCGTGCTCCCTGGCGCCGCCCACAGCACCAGAAATCGGTCGCTGTTCGGCAGCCGCGCGATGCGAAACGCCTGAATCGGGCCTTGTCCGGCGGTGAGCTGGGTGACGGCGATGGCGCCGGGGGCGGAGGACGCGCCCTGGTCGGGATGTAGCCGCGAGAACGACAGAAAGCTCTGGACCTTGCCGTTCTGGGTGGCTCGACCCGCGATCAGGACGGCGGCGCGTTTGGTCCCCGGATCGTAGACCGCTTCCACCGCGTCGTAGGTCGCCACGCCCGTGATGGGCGCCCCGGTCAGGACAACTTGGCGGGTGGTCGACAAACCGGTCACCGGGCTGATGCGGGTCGCTGTGAGCGCTGGGATCGTCGCGCCGTTGCCGTCGGTGAACGCTGTGGGCGCCCACACGACCTGGCCCGAGGTCCATTGGCTGATCGTCACCCGGGCCTTGGTCGGCGCCTCCGTCCACCCAATGAGCTTCGCGACGGGCAGCTTTGCCGCCGTGCTGCCGCCCCATTTGGCGACCACGTCCCCCGTCCATCCCAGGCTGCCGCCCACGGCCGCAGGTCGCACCATCACGCCGCTCAGCTGCCCGGGGGAGGTCTTGCCGATCGACCCCTGTGCGCTATGCAACGCGACCGCGGGTCGCCAGGGCAGCGGTGCGTTCAGCCCGGCGGCGGGGCACGGCGCACCGACGGTCATCGCGGTCGCGTCGCCCTCGACGCCCAGCAGCGCGACGCGAGCCCGCCCGCCGTGGGAGGTCCACGGGCAGGCGCTGTTTTCGTTGCCACCTTCCAGCCAAGTCAGCGCGAGCGCGTCGTAGGTCGTCGGATGCGGCGACAACACCGGGTGCGCGGCGCACCACGCCGGACCACCTGTAGCGGCCGGCGTCGTCAAGACGCTCACGTCCGGTTGGAGCGTGGCAGGCGCCATGCGGACGGTCATGATCTTGGCGTAGACCCCGAGGCTGGGTGAACACCCCGCCGTTTGAGCGACCACCCATAGCTGCGGAATCTCACCCATCGGGCCCGCGTGGCTCTCCTGCCAAGCCAGCGTCGGGCGCAGCGGCTGGGTCGCGAGTCCCGCCGGGATCGTGAGCGCCACCGCGCCCGGCGGCATGCCCGGCGCCTGCGTGAGGCACAGCCCCGTCACGCACGCATGTTGGGCGCCGCAGCTCGTGACCGCCACACAGCCCCCTTGCGTCGGGAGGCACACGCGCACGTGGCAGTTCGCCTCGTCTTGCTGGGAGGTGACGCACGCCACGGGTTGGCCCGCGACACACTTCTCGCCGGCACACACATCGCCAGTCGTGCAGGCGTCGCCGTCATCACAAGCGCCGGGAGCGGCGACGTGGGCGCAGCCTTTGAGCGCGGTGCAGCTGTCGGTTGTGCAGGCGTTGTTGTCGTCGCATGCCTTGCTTTTGTCGCCTGCACAGGCGCCGCTCGTGCACGTATCTGAACCGGTGCAGGGGTCACCATCGTCGCAAGCGGCGCCGGTCACGGCGCTCCACATGGTGGGCTGTTTGGCGGCATCGCAGGCTAGGCACGGCACACCGGCCACCGTCGCGCCGTCCGCGTAGCAGGTCGTCGAGATCGCACACCAACCTTTACTCGGCACGTGTTTGCACTCACCGCCAGCGCAGTGGTCCGAGGTGCAGGGGAGCCCGTCGTCGTCGCAGCCCTTGCCGTCTAACGTGTCCTGAAAAACGCATCCCCCAGTCGCTTGGCAGCCATCATCCGTACACGGGTCGCCGTCGTTGCAGGCCACCGTCGTTCCCTTGCAGGTCTCCCCAGCGCAGCTGTCGTTGGTCGTGCAGTCCGAGCCATCCGAACACGGCCCGGTCGTCGCGGTGTGCACACAGGGTATCCCGCCCGGCGCTTGCGGGTTGCACGCGTCCAGCGTGCAGGCGTTGTTGTCATCGCACGATGTCGCGCTGCCTTTGCAGCTTCCGTCGCCCTGACAGGCCGCTTTCTCGGTGCAGGCGTTGCCGTCATTGCACGGCTGCCCCGGAAAGACCGCCCAGTCCGACTGGGACGCTTTGGGTTGGCATCCCCAGCACTGCTTCGCTGGGTGCATCGCGCCGCCGCTGAGGCAGGCGCCCTGGATCAGACAGAAACTCGTCGCGATCGCGCTGTGGTCGCACGCGCCTTTCACACATCGGTCTAGCGTGCAGCTGATGCCATCGCTCGGGCACGGCGTCTGCTCCGCCGCGTCGCTGTGCTGGCAGACGCCAGACATCTTGTTGCATCCGTCGAGCGTGCAAGGCAGCCCGTCATCGCAGGCTTTGGGCGTCCCCATGCAGGTGCCTTCCACGCACAGGTCCCCGCTGGTGCACGCGTCCCCATCCGAGCAGCCCTTGCCCTGCAGTGGCTTGTGCACGCAGCCCACGTCGCTCGCGCAGGCGTCTTCCGTGCACGGGTTCTTGTCATCGCACGTGATGGCGCTGCCTGTGCAGACGCCGATCGCGCAGGCATCGTCGCTGGTGCACGAGTCGCCGTCGCTGCAGGCGCTGTCGTTCGTCTTCGCCACGTTCTGACAGCCGACGCCGACCACGCAGGTGTCGATCGTACAGGCGTTGCCGTCATCACAGTCCCCGTTGAACTCGCACGGACAGACCAGCTTGCCGGCCGCGCACACCCCAGCGGTGCAGAAATCGGCCTTGGTGCAGGCGTCGCCGTCGTCGCAGGGCTTGTTGTGCGGCTTGTGGCTGCACCCTGAGATGGGCAGGCAGGTGTCCGTGGTGCAGGGGTTGTTGTCCGTGCAGTCGAGCGCGGTCAGGGCCAATCCCTTGCACAAGCCACTGAAGCAGATGTCATCGACAGTGCAAGCGTCGCCATCAGTGCACGGCGCAGAGACCGGCTCAAACACGCAGCCCTGTTTGGGGTCGCACGCATCGCTGGTGCACGGGTTGTTGTCCTGGCAGTTGGTGCTCTCGCCGACGCACTTGCCTTGGACGCACGTGTCGAAGACGGTGCATAGATCGCCGTCGAGGCAGGCGACGTTGTGCAGCGCAGTCCACGAAACCGTTGAAACTTGGGGCTTGCAGACCAAACACGGGTTGCCGCTCGCGTTGCCGCCGGCTGGCACACAGGTGCCGCCGACTTTGCAGACCGACGCAGACGCCACGGCGACACAAGCGCCTGACAAACAGACGTCGTCGGTGCATGGATCCGCGTCGGCCACACAGGGCGCCTCTTGAGGCGCGTGGAAGCAACCGAACCCGGCTGCGCAGCTGTCGACCGTGCAGGGGTTGGCGTCGTCGCAGTCCAACGTAGCCTTGAAGGCACAGGCGCCATCGGCGCAGTGACCGTCGCTCGTGCAGGGGTTCGCGTCGGTGCAAGTGACGGTGTTCGAGAGGTGCACGCAGCCCGTCGAGACGAGGCAGACATCGCCCGTGCATTTGTTGGCGTCGTCGCAGTCGACGCTCGCACCGACACAAGCGCCTGCGTCGCTGCACGTCGTGTCGACGGTGCACGGGTCACCGTCGTCGCACGGGCCCGCGGTCCGCAGCGTCCACGCGGTGGTTGAGGCGCTCGGACTACAGATCTGGCACGGGTCGTTCGGTGCCGTGTCCGCTGTCTTGGCGCAGACCCCGCCAACCAGGCACCAATTGGCGACCATCGTGGCGGTGCAGACGCCGTCGTGGCACTGCTCGGACGTGCAGTCCAGCGCGTCGGATTGGCAGGGAGTGGCGTTTGGAAACAGCACGTGGTTGCAGCCGGTCGTCAAGCATTGGTCGGCGCTGCACGGGTTGTCATCGTCGCACGGCGCGTGCTCGGCCTGGCAGGCGCCCGACCCGCTGCAGTGCCCCGGCGCTGGACACACGCCCGCCGTGGAACACGTGACCTCGGCGGCGAGCGGCACAAGTCCGCAGGTGCCGTTGTCGCAGGTGGCGGCTAGGCACGCGCCTGTCTCGGCGGGGCAGTCGGTGTCAACGGCGCACGTCAGTGGCCCGGTGTCGGCGCCAGCGTCCGCTTGATTCGCGTCGCTGACGCTCTGATCTTGGCTGATGTCGGTGGCCGCAACCGGCACGCACAGCCCGGAGACGCAGCGACCGTTGGCGCACTGAAAGTCGTCCACGCACCCTAGAAACGGGGCAGGAATCGGTCCGGTGCAGCCGATCGCGCCGCCCCATAACAGCAGACTGAAGCCGAGCAGCGCCACTGAAGGCGTGCGGGCCGATCCGTATCCTGCAGTCTTTGGCGCTCTCTGCACAGCCGTCCTCGCAGGCCCACGCATGTGCCACTGCAACGGTAGTATTGAGCACCCTGCCTGTTTACACAAAGACAAACAATTTGCGAGACGGCGCCCGAACCACAGGGCGGCAGTGACTATCTGGCAGTTTCGTCCAGCAAGCGTGCCGCTACGTCGATGAACTGCTTGTCCGTGATCAGCCCCACCAATCGCTTGCCTCGAGTCACCGGCAGACAGCCGACATTGTGCCGTCGAAGCAGCTCCAACGCGTCTCGAGTCGAGGTCTCCGGCGTACACGTGATCACGTCTTTCACCATGATCTTCTCGATCGTGTACGAGGCCAACTCGGTCTGTTCGAACTCCCGTGAGATGAGCTTGAGCAGCTCCGCCGTCGAGACGAGACCGACGAGGTTGCCCTGGTCGTCCTCGACAGGCACGTGCCGCAGCCGCTCCCACTGCATCAGCGTGGCGGCGAGGTCGACGATGTCTTCGGGCCGCACCGTGAACAGATCCGTCATCATGAACTGGCCGACCGTCCGGAAGCTGCCTTGCCAACCCTCCGCTTCACGCAGCGACGCAACCTTCCACGTATGCACGGGATCGCCGCTCCGCTGCCGCTGGATCATGACCTGAGTCACCGTGCGCGTGCGCTCACTGCGGCTGCCACCTTCTTTCTGCATGTTGGCGAGGCTCTGCAGCGTCCACGACGACCCTGTCACACCTTGACGCACACGGTCGTCGATGATGCCGAGGTAGCGATCGACGTCGTCTTTGTCGATGCCACTGGCCGCCAAGCCCTTCTCCGCGAGCGGCACGAGGCGCTTGGTGATGAGCTCTCGCGCGGTGATCGTCTCGCCTCCCAGCCAATGAAACTCAGCGTTTAGCCCGCGCCGCGCCGCCGCCAAGAAGTTGCCCTTCGCGTCGGAGAAGTCCATCACCTGCTCCATCGGACCGTATTCTTCGAGCATCCCGCTCATCAACCCGAAGAAGAACGCGGCGTTGGCCATCTCGTCGGCGATCGTGGGGCCCGAGGGCAACACGCGATTCTCGATGCGCAGGTGCGCCTTGCCGTCTGCGACGCCGTAGCACGGACGATTCCAACGATAGACCGTGCCGTTGTGCATGCGCAGCGCCGTCAGCTGCGGTGCGATACCGGCGCGTACCAACGCGACCGAGTCCTCGTCGACTTTGCCCGCCAGCAGCGTGCGAAACCGAGCGATGTCTTCTCGGAACAGCTCGATCACCCCGTCGTGACACCAGTCGTCGCCAAAGTGCACGCGGGTTCGCTGGCCACGCTCACTGTGGGCCGCCGATCGGGCATCGACGCTCTGTTGAAAGAGCGCGATTCGCGTCTCCGACCACAGCCGCTGGCCCAGCAGCACCGGCGAGTTCACCGCCGCGGCGAGCACCGGCGCCGTGACGGCCTGGGCGACGTTGTAGAGCTTCGCGAATTCGCTCGGTCCGACCTGAAAATGGACCTGAAAGCTGGTGTTGCACGCCTCGAGCATGACGTTGTCGTGCGTCAGCGTGAGCTCGTCGATGCCCTTGATGTGGGTGTGAAAGTCGCCGCCACGCAACGCACGCAGCGCGTTGTTCAGCGCGTAGTAGCGCGGCATGGGGGTCATGTTCTCAAGGCCGAGGTCGTCTTGCTGCAGCGTCGGAAGGATACCGGCGAGCAGCACCAAGCAGCCCTGCGCTTCGGCGGCGTGCATGGCCATGCCGTAGAGATCGGCGATCTCTTTTTCGAGGGTTCGCAGGCAGTCGCCGCGCCACTCGTGAGGCATCGAATTGAACTCAAGGTTGAAGCGCGCGAGCTCCGTCGTGAACTGCGGGTTCTTCATCGCCTCCATCAGCTCTAGGGCCTTGGGCGCGGGACGGAAGTCCCGATCGACGACGAACATCTCCTGCTCGACGCCGATGCGTCGAATCCCGGACTCGATCTGGCCGCCGTCTAGCATCAGCCCGAGCGCGTCCACGTCTCTGAGCAGCGCCCGTACAAAGCCGCGCATCTCCTCTGGGGAGGGTAGGTTCTCGTTCACGGCCTGCTCACCCATGGTGTGCTCCTGGCTTGGTATGTCGGGAGGATTGTTCGCACAGACATCGTATCTGGGCGATCCATGGGCGACAAGGTGCTCCCCGTGACGTTGCGTGCGGCGATGCTGGGTCCGGCAGCTGGCCCTAAACGAGCCACGCCCTGGCGACCACGGGTCACCAGGGCGTGGGTTGTCGCAAGTTCCGCATCGCGTCAGGGGACGCGGACGCAGGCGTGAACCGGAGGTCGGCTAGTTCATAATCTTGAGCAATTCGACGTCGAACACGAGCATGCCAGCCGGTGAGCCGGGACGCCCTTTGTAGGCCAAGCCCTCTGGAATCCAGAAGCGACGGGTCTCGCCTTCGACCATGAGCTGCACGCCCTCCGTCCAGCCGGCGATGACGCCGCTCAGTGGAAAGCTCGCGGGACGACCACGGGTGACGGACGAATCGAACATCTTGCCGTCGGTGGTCCAGCCGGAGTAGTGCACGCTGACCATGCTCGCGGCGGTTGGATGCTTGGCGCCCGTGCCCTTCTTCAGCACCTTGGAGGCGAGGCCGCTCGCCGTCTTCTCCGCATCAGCTGGTGGCGCGGCGACATCGGCGGGGACCGCTGGCGGCTTCGGCGCGGCCTTGATGGCCAGCAGCTCCACATCGAACACCAGCATGCCCGCTGGCGCGCCCGGGCGGCCCTGGTACGCGAGCTTCTCGGGGATCCAGAGGCGCCGCTTCTCGCCGACAACCATGAGCTGCACGCCCTCGGTCCAGCCAGCGATCACGCGGTCGAGCGGAAACTCGATCGGCTCGCCGCGCTTGACGGAGGAGTCGAACATTTTGCCGTCGGTCGTCCAGCCCGTGTAGTGGACTTTGACGACGTCCTTGGCGCCTGGATGGACTGCCGCAGCGCCCTTCTGCAGGACCTTGGACGCGAGCCCACTGGCGGTTGTGGCGGCGTCGGCGGGGATCGCGGCGACGTCGGAAGGGGCTGGAATCTGACCGGGCATGGGGGCCGCCTTTGGCTTGACTTCGACCGCCGCTGCTGCCGGCTTGGCTTCGGCAGGTTTCGCGGCTGCTGCGGCTTCACCCTTCGTTGCTGTGCCGTTCGTCGCTGCGGCGTTTGCGGCCGGGGCCTTCGCCGCCGCGGCATTTGCAGCCTTGGCGTGGTCGGAGACTGCCTGTGCTGGAGTGTTGGACTTACCGCAGGCGCTCAGTGTGAGCGCGGTCGCGGCGACAAGAAAAAAAGTGCAGTAGGTATTCATGGCGGCGCATACTGTCTCACTTTAGCCCCTCGTGCAAGCATCTTTGATCCGAACGCTGGGCGTCGCTGGACGTACTCAAACCCGGTTGCCTTCCCACCGACAAGTCGGCACCCTCCCGCCCATGAAGGGCCCCTCTCTCCCACGCCGGTGCCCCATAGCGCCTCTCCATCCCCTGCCTCGCCGGACTGCAGACCTACCGGGTTGCGGCGGGCAGATTCGCGTCCACGTCGAGGATTTCGAGGTGGACGAGGTCCCGAAGTATCAGCCGTCAGGCGAAGGCGATCATCTCTATCTGCGACTCGAGAAACGAGACGTGTCTGGCATGTGGCTGCGCCGCTTGCTCGCTGACGCACTGGGTGTGTCCGCGGGTGATATCGGCATGGCTGGTCTCAAGGATCGACGGGCTGTGACGCGGCAATGGGTTAGCGTCCCGCGCGTGGCGGAGTCCAAGATCGACCGCATCGCCGAGGTGAGCGAGGGCCGCGTGGTCGTGCTCGACGCGGTGCCGCACGGCAACAAGCTGCGCACCGGGCACCTCCACGGCAATCGCTTTCGGCTCGTGATCCGGGGGGTCGTGCCGGACGCGGTCGCGCGCGTGACGGCCAAGGTCAACGCGCTGGCTAGCCGCGGCCAGCCCAACTTCTACGGCAGCCAGCGCATGGGCCACGGCGGCGCCACGCTCGCCGCAGGGTGGGCGCTCAGCCAGGGTGAGCAGCGTCGCGCGCGGGTCGCCATGCCGGACGGTACGATCCACCAGATCAACCTGCGCGACCGACAACTCAAGCGTCTGTCGGCTTCTGCGTTGCAGAGTGAGGTCTTCAACCGCGTGTTGGATCGCAGGCTCACCAGCGGGTCGCTCGATCTGGTTTTGCTGGGAGACGTCTGTCGCAAGCGCGACACGGGCGGCACCTACAACGCCGAAGATGCGGCGCGCGAGCAGGCCCGCTTCGACGCCGGCGAGATCGTGACGACGGGCCCCATGTGGGGACCCAAGATGCGCCGAACGACCGACGACGCTGGTGCCCTTGAGACAGACGTCCTAGCCGCCACCGGGCTCGATGACGAGGCCTTTTCGCGCATTGGGCATCTCGCAGCCGGCGCTCGTCGTCCGCTGCTGGTGTGGCCGACGGACGTCGCCGTTGAGCGCGTCGACGGCGACGATGAGGCGGTCGCCGTGCGCTTCACGCTGCCCGCGGGCAGCTTCGCGACCGTGTTCATCCACGAGCTCATTGGCCCCCTGAGCGCCGATGAATCCGAACGATATGGGGCCACACCAGTGGCGCCCGTACGCTCGGGACGAGAGGAGAGCTAGTATGCGCCTGAATCTGAGTCTGCTTGAGGGGACCGCCCCAGCGCGAGTCTGGCGATCCGGCCGCGATCTCCACCGCGATGGGATGGTCCGACGCATCGCGCGTCGTGATCTGGATGAAGACGGCAGCGAGGGCTACGACGCCGTCGTGCGCGGTGCGCGCGGCCAAGACGACCAGCAGGTGGCGCTGTCGCTCGACTTCACCGAGGTGCACACCGCCGTCCTCGAAGAGTGGGGCTGCTCCTGCGAGACGGGCGACTCCTACTGCGAGCACGCTGTCGCCGCGGCGCTCGCGGTTCGCGACGCCCTCGCGCGGCAGACCAGCGTTGGCGACGCTCCTGAGTCCTCGGCGGTTTGGCGCGACGTGCTCGACGTCGACACCACCATGGGCAGCGCTGGCGTTCGCAGCACTTGGATCTGCTACGACTTGACCCTGCACGCGCGGGAAGTCGGGGCGACCGTCAGCGTCATGCGCCGCCGTCGCTCACTGAGCGACAAGGGCCGCACGGGCACCGGCACAGCGATGGGCTGGACTCCAACCGCCGTCGGCCACTTCGGCTACCGGACCGGCGACGATCCGGCCTCCAACCGAGATGACCTCGTGCCCGTGCTATGCGTCGTCAATCGCCACGATCTCCGCGTGCGGACCATTCAGCCAGGCTTCATCGACACGTTTCTCCGCCTGTTTGTCGACGCCGAGCCGTTCGTGCTCCGCGTCGACGGCGACGACGCCGCCGTGGAGAGCGCCGAGCGACCGATCTCCATCGTCGTCGAGGACGCGCCAGATGGCGGACTCGAGGTCAGCGCCCGCATCAAGAGCCATGTGCCGGGGCGCCTTGACGACGATCACGTGCTGTTGCCCGGCCCGGTTTCCTGGGTCTATCTGCGCCAAGAGCGCACGTTCATCCGTCCGGGTGCGCGGAGCCAGGCGGCCCTGCAGCTGCTGCGTGCAGGCGCCGTGCATGTGCCGTCCGATGAGATGGACGCGTTCTGCCGTGACGTGTTGCCGGTGCTGCGCGGCGAGGCCGAGCTCGTCGAAGAGAGCGAGCGCCTGCCGCCCGTCCGCACGGCGACTGCTGAGGCCCGCATCGTCCTCGACGAGCTGGACGACGGGCTGACGGTCGCGTTGCGCTTTGCGTACGGCGTGGCCGGCGCCGAGCCACACGTCTTCGACGCGTCATCGGGCGCCCGCGTCTTCGCGCAGGCTGTGCACGGCGAGGCCATGTTGTGGCAGCGCGACGAGGAGTTCGAGCACACCTGGACTCAAGACGTCTCCACCCGCCTCGGCGCCGCGCTCCCCGCGAGCCTCGGCACCGACGACGCCATCGATTTCCTCCTGGATCACCTGCCCGAGCTCGAGCAGGCCGGCGCGAAGGTCTTTGGCCGTGAAGCGCTGGTGCGTCTGCGACCGAGCCAGCAGCGGGTCACGGCGTCTGTCCGCCTGTCGAGTGGCATCGATTGGTTTGGCATCAAGGTGACGGTGCAGGCGGGCGGCGAGGAGCTCGCGCTCGACGACATCATCACCGCTTGGCGCAACGGCGCGCGGCATGTGCGTCTGCAGGACGGCGAGCTGGCGCGGCTGCCCGTCCAGTGGCTCAACAAACACATCGGCGTGCTCACCGACGCCCGTGAGCTCGGCCACGAGCGCGAAGACGGCACCCTTGAGATCAGCCCGTTCCTGGTGCCGGCCCTCGCCGAGCTCATCGGTGACCAGCTCGATCAGGACGAGCGGTGGCGCGCGCTCGTCGGTGCGCTGCAGGGGTTCGACGGGATCGTCGAGCACGAGCTGCCCGTCGGCTTGGACGCGACCCTGCGGAACTACCAGAAGCACGGCTACGACTGGCTGTGCACGCTGCGCGATTTGGGTTTTGGCGCCTGCCTCGCTGACGACATGGGGCTCGGCAAAACGGTCCAAGCGCTTGCGTTGCTGGTCTCTGAGGTGGAGTCAGGTCGCGCCAAGGCGCCGACGCTCATCGTGGCGCCGACGTCGGTGGTGCAGAACTGGAAGTCAGAGATCGCGCGTTTCGCCCCGGCCATGCGGGTCGCTGTGTTGCACGCAGACGCGCGCGGCGAGCGAATCAAGCTGCTCAAGACGCTGCAGGACTACGACTTGGTGCTCACGTCGTACGCGCTGCTGCGGCTCGACGCCG
This sequence comes from uncultured Myxococcales bacterium, assembly GCA_937910235.1. Taxonomy (GTDB): domain Bacteria; phylum Myxococcota_A; class UBA9042; order UBA9042; family UBA9042; genus UBA9042. The sequence continues at coordinate 19,146 of CALENB010000119.1, forward strand.
ACAGCCTGCAGCAATACCGATTCCACTACGTGGTGCTCGACGAAGCCCAGGCGATCAAGAATCCCAACAGCCAAACGGCCCGCGCGGCGCGGGATGTGGCCGCCGCGCATCGACTCACGCTGACGGGTACACCGCTGGAGAACAACTTGCTGGAGCTGTGGAGCCAGTTCGAGTTCCTGATGCCCGGCTTCTTCGGCTCGCGCGCCCGATTTGTGCGGCGCTACGGTGCCGCGCGACGTGGGCCGACCGCGCGCCAAGCGACGGACGAGCTCCGCGCGCGTCTGCGACCGTTCTTGCTGCGACGCCTCAAGAAGGACGTCGACCAGGAGCTGCCGCCCGTCACGGAAGTAACCCTGCGGTGCACGCTCGGCCCGGCGCAGCGCAAGCTCTACAACCGGATTCGCGACACCTACCGGGCGCGTGTGCTCGGGATGGTGGACGACGTCGGCGTGGATCGGTCGACCCTCGGCGTGCTCGAGGCGCTGCTCCGGTTGCGCCAAGCTGCCTGCCACCCGGCGCTGCTGCCCTTCGATGATGCGCGAGAGGTGCGCGAGTCGGCGAAGACGCAGATGTTCACGAGTACGCTGCTGCAGCTGCTCTCTGAGGGTCGGCGTGTGCTGGTCTTTAGTCAGTGGACCTCCATGTTGCGCATTCTGCGTGATGAGCTGGAAGACAACGATGTTGGGTACGCCTATATGGACGGCTCGACCCGTGACCGTGCCGGCGTCATCGACCAGTTCCAAGATCCCGACGGACCGCCCGTGTTCCTGATCAGCCTCAAGGCCGGTGGTGTCGGCCTCAACCTGACGGCCGCCGACACCGTGATCTTGCATGATCCCTGGTGGAACCCGGCGGCTGAGCAGCAGGCCTCCGATCGAGCGCATCGCATCGGTCAAACCAGACCGGTGCTCGTGCTGCGAATGGTGGTCGAGGACACCGTTGAGGATCTGATCATGAGCCTGCAAGACCGCAAGCGCGACCTCGTGCGTTCGGCCATCGAAGTCGACGGGACCGGGATCAAGGACCTGTCACGCACCGACTTGGAGGCGATCTTTGGCGCAGCGACCGGCTCAGACAACCTACTCCCAGCGCCATCGCCACAGTGAACACGCCGTCGCACGATGTGGCCTGGATTAACGCGCAGGTCTTCGAACACCTGAATCTGGGCGTCAACATCTGGCATATCGGCGTTCCGGGTGACCCGACGTCCATCCGCTTGGTGAGGATGAACCCGGCCGCAGAGCGCCTCACGGGTCGGCGCGCCGTCGACTACGCGGGCGGCCTGCTCCTGGACATCCACCCGTCCAAGAATGCAGCCGCGATCGCCGCCCGGTTTCTAGAGGTGGCTGCGACGCAGCGGCCCGTCTACTTGACCGATCAGCGCTTCAAGATCGAGCATCGCGAGTTGATGTGGCTGCGCGTGCGTGTGCTGCCGCTGAGCGACCGCTACATCGCGACGGTCTACTCGAACGTGGCGGACCAGATCGACGCGGCGCACAACTTGGCGCTTCGAACCGAGGCGTTGGAGCGCTCCAACCGGGAGTTGGAGGAGTTCGCCGGCGCCGTGTCCCATGACCTGCGCGAGCCGCTACGGAAAGTTGTGGCCTTTGGCGGGCGCTTGAACCAAGGCGCAAAGGGCAGCCTCGACGCGCGAAGTCAGGACTATCTGCAGCGCATGGTCGGCGCCGCGACCCGCATGCAGCACCTCATCGACGACCTGCTCACGTTGTCGCGTGTGCGCGCCATGGGCCGACCCTTTGTCGAGACGCCCATGGACACCATCGTCGCTGGCGTGCTCGACGACCTCGAAGTGCTGATCGAACAGACCGGCGGCAGCGTCACGGTCGGCCCGTTGCCTAAGGTGCGCTGCGACCCAACGCAGGTGCGCCAGTTGGTGCAGAACCTCGTCGGCAACGCCCTCAAGTTCCACAAGCCGGGCGAGCCGCCCAAGGTCCGCATCGAGGAGCTTCCAGGCCGGAAAGCCGGCGTCGTTGGGTTTGTGGTCACCGACGCGGGGATTGGCTTCGAGCCGCGTTTTGCGAACCAGATCTTCGGCGTGTTTCAACGTCTGCACGGTCGCACCGCCTACGAAGGCTCCGGCGTCGGGCTCGCGGTGTGCAAACGAATCGTCGAGCGTCACGGCGGCCAAATTGTGGCGTCGAGCGCGCCCGAGACCGGCACCCGATTCGAAGTCTATCTACCAGCCGCCACGTCGGCCGCGGTAGACGCTTGACGCCCGCTCTATCTCGCCGCCAAGGTGCGAGCTCCGGAGGTGCTGCCATGTTCCGCAGATTTGTCGTCGTCACGTCGCTGATCGTCGCGCTGTCGCTGTGTGCGGGCTGTGGCGGCGCGCTGTTGCCCCGCACCAGCGCACCTCTGCCATGGAAGGTCTGGGCGGAATCCGGCGCGATGGTGGACGCTTCGCGCGGCTATCCCGTCGCCTTCTGGTCCGATCCGAGTCGCGAGCCAGCCGAGGTCCAGGTCGCCGGCGCGACGCTGCACCCAGCCCAGTGGTTGACGCACCTCGCCCTGCGCATGAATGAAGCGATCGGGCAAAAGACCCTCTTTGACACCAGGTTCGCAGCCATCGGGCCGACCTTGTTCAAGTGGGAGCTCGCGTCAGGCCGCTATCGCTATACCTACAAGGCGAAACCGGAGGTGACCGCGGACCTCATCGCGCGTTCACACGCGCGCGCCTTTGAGTTGCGATTCGGCAGCGCCAACGTGGTGAAGATCGGGTCCGAGACGGGCGTCCGCATCTTGGTCGACGTCATCGGGCGCGGCATCAAACGCAGCTACGCGGCGGACTCCACCAAGGCCTCGGGTTGGGATGTGGACTGCATGGACATCCTGGCTCGGCGCGTCCTTGGCGACGCCAGCTTCTGGGAAGCCGCGAAGGCGCACTGATCTCGACCGACCGTGCGGAGCGCTGCCTGCGGCCCCGTGCGCCCAGACTACAGCGCGCCTGCGGTAATCCAGCTCTTCAGCGCGGCGAGGGCGGCGGCGTCTGGCGCGCCGCCGAGCTTTAGCCCCATGTCCGTGATGGCGTCGTTGTCGCAGTTCGGATGGGACGGCAGGTCGAACGTCTTCCGTGCCTCTGCGTCGAGCACCGCCACCACGAGGCTCTGTCCCGGCTTGCCGGCGACTACGAAAGGGACGCCGTTGCAGGCCGCAGGGTTGCCGACCAAACCCGACGCCGTGCCGGTCGCAAGCGTGGATCTTGCGGTGTCTGCGGAGGTGAAGTCGAGCGTCTTCTCCGTGTCAGACGCTTTGCCGGGCGCCTGCGGGGCGTGGCAGTTCGCGCACTTGTTGAGATAGCCGTTGTACGCGACGGTGAAGTCATCGCCGCCGCTCAGGTCGGTCTCGCAGCCGGGGAGGACCAGCGTGCCGACAAGCAGCAGCGTCGCGGCGACGACGCTCGTCGTCGGTCGGACCGTGCCGAGTTTGGTTGGGGATGCGACGTGGTGTTGTGGGTGGATCATGGTCATGGTGCGCTTCTCGTCGCGGTCTCGCCGCTGTCGTGCCTTGGCTGGCCTGTCGGCAGTCCAAGCTGTGTCAGATGTACTCCGAGGGTCGCCCTCAGTCTCGCGGTGGCCGGATGCCCGAAACGGCTCAAGAAACGATACACGTCGCGCAGGTCTCCGACTAGCTCCGGTTTCGCCGCGTTCGCGTCGTGAACCGCCAGCCTCGCCCACGCCAGCAGCAGCGCTAGGCGAGCGTCTGGCGCGACGGTGCCGGTCTCCTTCTGATAACGACGCGCCGCTGCGAGGCCGGATTCCAGGGCCGCCAGCGCCCGGGCCGGATCGTGCGCGCCTTGATGCAGCGTCGCGATGTGGTGCCAGCAGGCGGCCAGCAGTCGCCAGGATTCAACCTCGCCGCCGTCGGCGCGTCGCTGCAGGGCGGCCCGTCGGCGGGAGAGCGCGAGGAGCGCGTCCGCGGGTTTGTGATGATTGACCAAGGCTTGGGCGCGCAGGCCGTCGGCGATGGCGCGCAGGTCAGCGACATGCCAGCGCAGGCCGGGCGCGTGGGCGGGCAGCTCCGCGCTCAGATCATCGTTGCTCAGGCCGTCCGCCAACGCATCGAACGCGGCGAGCGCTTGCAGCGCCGCGACGGGTGTTCCAGCGCCCAAGGCTGCCGCCGCCGCGATGATGTGCGCCCGGGCGACGCTGGCTGGCCTGCGCCCGCCGTCGAGCCTCTGTAATCGACGGTGCAACGCCACGGCCTCGACGTGGTCGCCGTTCGCCCACGACCAGAGCGCCGCCCGATCGAGGGCGAGCGGCAGCAGGTGTTCGAGCGGTGGCGTCTGGTCGACGAACACCACGGCCGCGCGCGCCGTCTTGGCGGCCCGCGCAACTTCGCCGATATGGGCCAGGCTTTGCGCGCGCGCCAAGCGCAGCGAGAGCGCCTGCGTCGGCCGCATCATCGGCAGTCGCGCGCGTTGGTCCAGGTACTCCAGCGCGATGTGATGGTTGCCGACCGCCGCCTGCAGCATGCCCAGCGCATGGAGCAACGTCGCGAGCACCCGCGGGTTGCCGCGCGCCAGGTCCAGCGCCATCAGGTAGTGCGCATGGGCCACGATGGCGGCGCCGTGGGCCCCGGTCGTGAGCAGGCGCTGGTGCGCGAGGTAGCCGCGGAGATGGTAAATCTGCGGGCTTTGGGGCATCGCGGCCGTCGCCGCTCGCAGCTCCGTCTCAGCCTCCGTGATCACCCGAACGCGTTGGTCGGGGTCGCGCAGGCTAGTCAGGGTCCAGGCGCCCTCGTAGGCGCGGAGAAAGCGCAACACGGGGTGATCCGAGTCTTTGCCAAAGCGCCGCGTCGCGGTGGCGACGACGTCTTTCTTGCCCTCGCGTGCGCGCGTCTCGAAGAACCCGATCCAGGCCTCCAGGTCGTCTTCCTGCAGGGTCACACCGTAGAAGCTGGCGCGCGCGTCGGCGTATTCGCGCTTCGACCAATGCAGGTACGCGCGTTCGAGGACGACCTGCCGGTAGACGGCGACCGCGTGGTCCCGCTCCGCGTGGTCGCGCCGTATCCAGGAGGCCCAGGAGTTGCTGAATTGGTAGAGCAAGAAGGCGTTGTCGGCTGCCGCGGCCCGTCGCACCGTCGCGCTCACCAGCGCCCGCCGCCGTGGCAGCTCGCGGCTGTGGCGGTAGAGCATGAACACGGCGGCACGGACCGACTCCTGATTGCTGGGCTGCAGCGTCAGCAGGATCGACTCGAGGTTCAAACGAAACCCGAGGTGACTCTCCTCGCCACGCCCCTTGCGCCACGTCGCCAGGGCGGCGGCTCGCTGTGCGTGCTTCAACCCGCGCAGCAACAGCTCGGTGAAGCGCTCGGCGATAGCCAGCCGCGTCGTATCCGACAGCCGCTTGTGCTCGGCGAGTGTGGCGAGCAGGTGCAGCGCGGCATCCTTGGACTGTAGAGAGAGCAGCCGATCGGGCACGCGCTCCGCCACCGTCATGAGCGCGACGGGATCGGTCATCTGCTTGACGTCGAGTTTGCGCAGCACGCGCAGCGCCTCAGCTTCTCGCCCGATCACGTCGAGAATCTCGCCTCGCAGCGCGTCACAGAGCACCCGTACATCGAGCGACGCGCCGCGGCTGAGCTGGCTGAGACGCTGCAGATGGGCCTGTTGGCTGCTCACGAACCGGTCGTCCAACTCGCCGCGGTCGAGCTTTCTTTCGTCGCGACGATGCTGGACCCACACCCGCATCACAGCCGCCCAGCGCTGCACGGTCTTGTCACGGATCGCGACGACTGCGGCGCGGTCAGCGTACCAGCCCGTCGACGACAGCTCGCCGAGGCGCAGGTGCTGTTCGGACATCTGCCGCAGCAGGTCCACCTGTCCGGCGGCTGTTGTCGACCGTTTGCGCAGGTGGTCGAGCAGCAGCAGCCGCTCCCAGGGATCTCGCGCCGAGTCGAGCGCTTCCCGCAACTTGGCCGGCCCCCAGCCGTGAGGGACGGCGCCATCGAGCGGCAGCGCGTAGATGTCGAGCGAACCCCGTTGCAGGCACGTCGCGATCAGGCGGTGGCGCGCAGGCGCGGGGTACTGGCAGTTCCAGTGCGCCGACGTCAGCTGCTCCAGGCGGTCGGCGGCGATGGGTTGGCGCGCGCCAGCCTGAAACGGCACGCGAAACAGCACGCTGTTGTCATCGCCGTCAATGTGGCCGTCGCGATTCGTGTCGCTGAGGTGCTGCGAGAAGTACAGGTAGCGCCCATCGGCCGAAAACGCCGGAAATCCGGTGGTCCCGGGCAGGTCGAAGCGCACCTTGACGAGCTCGCCGCCCGTCCGGTCAAGTCGGCGCATGTGGAGGCCCTGGCCCAGCTTCATCGCGAAGCTCACGCCGACCTTGGCCGAGCGCCGTTCCAACGGCACGTACACCAACCACTGGCCACTCGGGCTGACGGTGGGGCTGCCCAGGTTACGGTCCACCATCGCGCGTCCCCGCCCGCGACCGCTGAGACGACGCAGCTGCAGGTCGCCGTGTAGCCCGCGCCGGGTCACGATCCCGACGTCGCCATTGGGAAACCAGAAGGCTTGATTCTCAGCCGATGTCGCGTCGGTCAGGCAGCGCCGATCGGTGCCGTCGAGCGCGCGCGTGCAGACGTCGCCGGTCGCGTCATCGCGGGTCGAGATATAGAGCAGCTTCTTGCCGTCGGGTGACGGTCGCGGCCAGGAGACGTCGGCGGCGTCGCTGAAGAGCAGGGTGGGCGTACCGCTGGGCAGCGTCTGCCGAAACACCTGCGCCGTCGCGTTGCGGTTGCTGACGAAGTAGAGCGTGCGCTCGTCGGGGCCAACCATGCCCAGGAACTGGTCGGCCTCCCCGGCCGTCAGGCGTTCGGGTGCGCGGACAGAGGCCGGCAGCTTGGCCACGGTCTTGGTCTTCGGCTTGGCGGTTGCCACCTGGACTGGGCCGGTGATCAGCGCGAGCGCCGCTGCGAGGGCGACGGCCAGCGGGGTCCGCAAGTGGCGGGGCAGGCCAGCGCTCAGCATTTCTTGACCGACCAAGCGCCCGCAGGGTCTTGCACCCACGCGCCGCACGGGATCCCGATGAGGTGCACCGCCCGCCAGGCCTTGCGCACATCGGCGTCGCTGCGTCGCGTCGTCTGCCGTAGGTAGAGCCACAGCTGCCGGCGATCGCGGTTGGCGCCGACGATGAGCCGCGCCACAGAGGTTGGATCTACGGCGCCCTGGCAGGCTTTGCGGGTTTGGATGAGGTCGCCTGTGTTGGCCTCGCCGATGCATCGGCGCAGCAGCAGACCGTCGAGTCGCTCCTGATCTCGGAGCGCCGCCTCGGCCAGTCGCGCGATCGCGTCTCGCTCTCGTGGCGTCGTCCATCCCACGGCGTCCAGCTGCTGGCGCGTGTACGGCTGTGGGCGCGCTGACACGCCGGCCTGCGTCAGTTCGCGCTCCAGGGCCACAAAACGTCCGCTCGCCTGCTGCTCTAGCGCCGTCGTCCGGTCGACGATGACCACCGCCGGCGCCTTGATGCAACCCGGCAGCGTGAGCGCTGCGCTGACGAGGAGCGCCACGCGGCGACGCTGAGCGCCGGTCCTTGTCGTCGCCACTTCCTTCACTCTGCCCCCTTCGGCGGCAGCAACGGCGCCACCCACCGTTGCATCATCGGTCCAAGCGGGATCCCGCGGATCTCCTCGACGCTGACGAGCTCCGCCACGCCGCCCAAGACGATGAGAAAGTCCGCGAACCCGTGGCGGAAGACGACACGAACGCGGTCCGGGTAGCCCACCTTGAGCAGCATACGCATCTTATTGGCGCGTGCATCGGCGTGGTACGGATCCCACAGATCCATCATCGCGCGCAGATGGGCACGTGTCGTGCGGAGCAGCTGCGCCTGGCCGCTGAGGGCCAGCTGTCCGGCCTCAAAGCGCAGCGCGGCGTTCAGATCCATGCGGTCGTCGCTCCCCGGCAGCCGCAATCCGGTGCCGTTACCGCGAAACAGCATCACGGTATCACGGCCCTGCCAGTCGATGATGCACTGCCCCGTCACCTGCCCGCGCATCGCCCGCGCCTCGAGCTGGTCGAGTCTGAAGACGTTGCGGTCCAGCAGCGCGTTGCCGGCGATCGGGCCAAATCGGATCGTGCCGAGCTGCAGCGCTTGGATCCCAATGAAGGGATCGCCGCTCAGGAAGGGTTGCTGATCCTGAAAACGCCACCGCGCCAGGGGATTGCGCGTGCCGCCGCCGAGCAAGCGCACCTGCCCGTCCCGTACGTCGATGACCTCCATGACCGGCAGGTTGCCGCGCACACCGCGCACCGAAAAGGCCCACTTCGGCACGGCCAGATCGACGTCTTCGAACTTGAGGTTGGCCGTGACGCGGAAGACATGGAGG
>CALENB010000120.1 GCA_937910235.1 uncultured Myxococcales bacterium
GAGCTTCTATCTGCTCGATGTGCGCGGCAAGAACGTGCGCTGGCCGACGATGCTGCAGTGTGACGACACGGGCGTGGTGCAGCGGCCGGCGACGGCGCGCGGGTTTCGCTTCGACACCGCTCGCAACTGGAGTCTGGTGCGTCATCTGCTCAGCCATCCGGCGGTGGTGGTGCAGTGGATCTTCGTGGCGGCGCCGATGCGCAACATGCTGCTGGACCACGCGCTGCGCATCGGTGAGCCGGCGCTGCTGCGCCAGCGGGCGGGGCGTGTGCTGGTGCAGCCGAGCGATTCGAGCCGACACGATGATCACTTTCACGTCCGGATCGCGTGCCCGCCGGGCGACAAGCCCGCGTGTCTGTCTGGACCCGGGCAGACCCGCCTCGCGCGCGAGACGCAGATCGACAGCCTGCTGCACATGTATCACCGCGGCTCGCCGGCTGAGCGGCGCTATGCGCGCGAGATGCTGAGCGTTCCGGTCGATGGCAGCGACTTGGTGCTGCCGCCGATCGAAGACGCCGAACCGGGCTCAGAGGCCGGAAAACCGGGTCATTAGCGGGACGTGCGCGGCCCTACGAGAGATCAGCGCTTCCGGGCGGCGGCGCAGGGATGCCCGCCTGGGTCGCGCGCCCAGCGGCGGCCGGCAGCGGCGCACGCGGCGGCTCTTTGCGCCACAGGCCACCGTCGGCAAAACACCGCCACGCCCACTGCAGCCACTTGATGAGCGCGCTCACCAGCCACAGCGACCACAGCAGCATCGCGATGCGCCAGACCAGCACCGGCAAGCTGAGCGTGCCAGGCGTGGGCAGCGCGCCGTCGATGCGGTCGACGTACCAGACCAGATGGCCGTTGTGGGAGCCCATGCCGCGGACCTGCATGTCGAGATCCATCAGCAGGTTGCTGTGAATCGACGCGTACAGCGCGCCGAGAAAGACCACCGTGACGCCGACGAGCGTGATCTGAGTCAAGGCAAAGGGCGCCACCAGCTGCGGCGCCGGGCGCGTCCGCCAGAACGACTCTCGCCACGCAAACGCGAGGAAGAACAAGACCACGGGCAGCAACGCTGGCGCCGGCAGCTGCGCAAACCCCAGGCTCAGGAGCAGCCAGTGGCGCGTCTTGAGCGGCAGCGATCGCAGCCGGCCGAGGCCGATCGCCAGCAACATCAGCACGAACAGGTGGCTCCAAAACAGCACCGCTGGACCCCACCGCGGACCAAAGGCCCACAGCAGCCAACGGTCCTCGCCGGTCGTGACCGTCACGCGCACGTTCGCCGCCGGACCGCCGACATCCACCGCCGGCACCGTCTCGCTCAGGCTGCGCTCCCAGGGTTGTTGCCACTGCAGCGCGATGGTCTGCGAGCCCGGGTGGATCGGCACCTGCACCACACGACCCGCCGGGGTCAGGGTCGCGCGCAGGCTGCGCTCCTTGCCGTCGATCGTCACCGTCTGCAGCTCAGCGTCCTTCGGCAGCGTCAGCTTGCGCGTGCCACCCTGCGACGCGCGCAGCTTGAGCTTGAGCGTGCCTTCGAGCAGCCGCGAGCCCGGTTTTACCTGATAATCGACGCGATCGATGGTGGTGGTCTGGCCGTCGGTGCCGAGCGGGCGCTGGATCGTCACCGTCACCGCTTCGCCTGGCCACGGCTGCCAGCGCGGCGCGAGGCTACCGGTCTCGTCGCGCCGGCTGACGGGCGGCAACCCGGCGTGGCTGCAGCGCCAGATGGGGCTGCAGAGCAGCGTCCAAGTCTCCGTCCACGGCCGGCCTGTCGGGGCGCGCAGGGCGATGTTGGCCGTGGTCGGCAGCTCGCTCTCGAACTGCACCTGGGCCACACCGCGCGGCAGCTGCACGATGGCCTCGCGACCGCCGCCTTTGGCCTGCTCGACCCGCACGCCAGCGGTGACGACGGCCTCGCCCACCAGCAGCGGCAGCCGCACCAACGCGGCGCGGGTGCTGCGCGGCCGGTGCACGGTGGTCACCACCTTCCACGGCAGACCGAGCAGCAGCTCGCGATCGACGGCGTACCAAGCCGGCAGCTCGGTCTGCAAGGCCTCAGCCTCTGCGTCTGCGCCGGGCTCGCCCGCCGCCCCTGCCGCGCCGGTCTTCTCGGTCTTTCGCGTCAGCTGCAGCGAACCCTCCGGCACGCCGGTCTGACCCAGCCCGTCGACACGCCAACCCGCGGCCTGCAGATCGAGATATGCAGGTCGGCTGGCGTCGTCGAAGCGCAGCGTCACCACCCGCCCAGGCGGCAAGCTGGCCGTCACGCTCAGGCTGTGCAGCCCGGCCGGCACACGCACCTGCAGCCCGTCGGTGCGGCGCAGCTGCCACGTCGGTTGGCCGTCGATCCGCACCTGCGCGACGTCGAGGCCGCCGGGTAGCGTCCACGCAGCGGCGCGTACGGCGTGCACCTCGACGGTGAGCGTCACGGCGCGGCCGGTGATCACCAGCTTCGCTCGCGGCGTCAGCAGACAGCCGCCTAGCGGACATCGGTTCGCCGCTAGGAGCCGAGCTTCCAGGGCTTCCAGCGCCCAGCGCGGCGGCACCCCATCGCCGCCGAGGTCGCCCTTGGTGCCCGCTGACGTCGGCGACGTCGGCGGCGTCAGCCGATTACCGGCCTGCTGCTGTTGGATCTGCGAGGCCGCCGCCTTCGCGCCGCGCTTGGACTTCTGCGTGGCGGCCTGCGCCCCGCTCGCGACCAGCAACCCGGCCGACATCAGCATCGCCAGCAGCGCCGCAATCGGCGCGGCCTTGGCGCCACCGCTCATCCAACGCCGCGCCCCTGCGCGCAGCTTCTTCACCTCGAGCAGGGCCAACCCCAGGGCGATCAGCAACCCGACGCGCAGCAGCGCCAGCAGCAGGTTCATGCGCGGCGAGAGCAGCACCAGCGCCACCGTGTGATCCTGCGCGACCGGCCCGCTCCACTGCAGCGGCCAGCGCGACCACGACCAATCGGGCAGCCCAGGTCCGGTCTGCACCACGGCTTTGGGGTCCACCTGGGAGAGTTGGCGGGTCTGTTGCTGGTTCTTCTTCTCCGCCAACGCCTTGCTCACACCCTTCCTGTACCGACCCAGCGACCGGGATGGCGCAGAGGCCGCGGCCTGCTCTTGCACGACGTCTTCCATCTGCACTGCCGCGGTTTTGGCCATGTCTCCGCCGCCGAGATTCAGATCGGTCCAGCTGCCACCATGGCCCGGCTGGCTGACCTGCGGGTAGATGCCATGCCGGACCTGCAACACCGCGAAGGGCACCAAGATCAAGACCAGCGACACCATGGCCACGCCACGCCACACCTGCGCGCCGCGACGAAACCAGCCCTCCGGCAACGCGCGGACCAAGGCGAGGGAGCCGAGCAAGCTGAGCCAGACCCACTCCGGCGCGCCGCTCTCGCCGTGGGACAGCGCCAACGCCGCCAGCGCCACCGCGCCCCAGGGCCAACCGACGAGCCGCGCGGTGCCCAGGGCGACCATCAGGACGAGGAAGAAGTCGAACAGCGTCCAGCTCGACAGCCACGTGGTCGGCAGCCGATCGACGCCGCGCGCGCTCAGCAGCGTCCAGCCCGGCGGCAGGTGCAGGGTCGCCTGGAGCCCTTGCACATCGGCGTGCCAGCCGACGGCTTTCATCTCGTCTGGGATCGTGTCCGTCCGGCTCACGGCGATCAGATCGACCTTGCCCTGGCGCAGCTCAACCCCCGCGCTGCCTGCGCCGCCTTTGGCCTGCGACGCTGATTTTCCGGCGTTGTCGCCAGGACGCTGCGTGATCAGCAGGTCCCGTTTGGCGTGTTTGTCGTAGACCCGCCCGAGGTGGCCTTCGCCTGCAAAGTCGACCCGCCAGTCGCGATGCATCTCCCCGGTGAGGTGGTCCTTGATCGTGAGCCCGCCGCCGTCCAGCCAGATCTCGCGCTGCACCTGCAGCCGGTTCGGCGGCGCCTCAGCCTCGCCGCGTCGCGTCGTGCGCAAGGTCAACTTCTCACCCGGTTGCAGCACAAAGGTCGACCCGCCATGCCAGTCTTTGTCGAGCCGCGTGCGCTCCGGATCCACCGCCGTGCCGCCGCGCACTTCGACGGTCCGCACCTGCACGTCAGGAAAAAACACCCAGGTCTCCCCCGCTTCCAGCCCCGTCGCGCTCACGTGCGCGGGCGCATCGAGGCTCTTGGCGTCCGTCGGCAGCACCGCGCTGATCTCGACTTGATGCCGCCCGGGCCGGACGTGAATCCGCACCCGGCCAGCGTCCGTCACCTGCACCGGCAGGCCACCGGCGAGCACCGCCTTGGGCACGCTGCCAGCCAGCAAAATCGGGCCCAAATCCACATCTCGGGCCTGACCCGCCACCTGTAACAGCAGCCGGGTGTGCACCCGCAGCGGCACGCCATCGTCGATACGGCGCTGCACCTGCACCCGCAAGCTGTCGCGCACTGTGTCGCGCGGACCCGCACCTTGGCGCAGCCACAGCCGCTCCCCCTCGCGACGCACCTGGGCCACGGCGTTGCCACCGCGGATCACCTGCGTCAGCGCGAGGTCGGCCGGCACGCTCAGCACCTCAGGCGGCGTCTTCCACGTCCACTGTCCCGTCACCTTATGCAGGCCCGCCATGAGCTGCACTTGTGGTCGACCGGCGGCGTCTTTGCCGACAAACCCTGGCTGCGAGCCATCGCGCACCAGCTGTGGCCAGTGCTTGCTCGAGCCCGGCAGCCGCACCCACCCCGGCTTGTCGCGGTGCACTTCGAGCGCAAAGCGGCCGCCGTTGTCGTCGATCTCGACCGTCAGCCGACCGGGCCACACGCAGGCCTGGTCATCGCCATCGGCGGTGCACGTCAGCGTCTGGTGACCGTGCAGCACCCAGGGAACCCAGGCTTGCAGGGGCGCAGGGACAGCCGGTGCGGGGTGAAACGGCACCGTGGCGTGGAGATCGGCGGCGGCGATGAGCATCAGCAGCGGCGCGAGCCACTGGGCGTGGCGAAGGAGGGTCGGCATGGGGCAGCTCCGGGCACGTTCGGGGAGGGGCGACCAGCGTAGCACCCTTGCGATCGCGGGTCAGTCCGCCACGCCGCCGCCCAAGTCCGACGCCACGCCAGCAAAAAACCGCGCAAAACCAAGCGCGCCGCCGCCTCCTGTGGGAGAGACGGCGGCGCGCGGCAGCCTGCTGAGAGGCTGGATTCCTAGGGGTCTAGGGCGCCTTGATCACGACGTTCAGGCCGAAGTGATCCGACAGGTTGGTGTCGGTCGCTTTGCCCGCCAGCTGCACGCTGACGGTGGCGTCGTACGTGCGTTTCGGGTCCTTGGTGGTGCCCTTCCAACCGCGCACGAGCACGTGATCGAGGATCGAGTCCTCACCGCCCTTATCCGCGCCGCCCGAGACCAACAGGTTGGTGCCGCAGAACGTGCACTTCGGTGCCGGTGCGTCGAGGTACGGGTCGGTGTACCCAGCTGCGATGAACTTGGCGTAGTTGGCCTCGTACTCGCCGGTGATGGTGCCCTTCTTCGGGCTGGTGTTGAGGTCGCCCAGGATGAGGGACGGACCATCAGCGGCCGGCCGCATCATCTTGAGGATGGCGTCGACCTGCGCGGCCTGCTCCTTCTCCCAGCTGCCAAACGTGCCGGGGTAGTTCACGGACTCAAGCCCCGCGGTGAGGTGGGTGCACGCGAGCTGAATTGTGCCGCTGCCGCCGGGCGCAGGGATCTCTGCGGTGAGCACGCTGCGGCGCACCAGCGAGCTGGTGAGGAACGTGTGTTTCTTGTTGGTCATGGCCGTGCGGCTGAGCAGCATGACGCCGTTGTAGCCATTCCAGCTGTACTTCGCGCCGCCCTTGCCGCACTTCTCCAGCAGCGCGTCGATCGACAAGCTCAGGTTGCTCGCCAAACACGTCAGGCAGTTATCGCTGATGGCGTTGAGCGCCGGGCCACACTTGGCCTGCACACACGCCACCAGGTCGGTCACGCCAGTGCAGTTCTTCGTCGCGCAAGGCGCCAGCTCTTTGGTGTCCCCCTCAGTGCACGCCGCGGCGAGGCCGGCCGTGTCTTCCTTGGTCTTCTCGTAGAACACATCGACGAATCCAGCCTTCTTGGCGGCCGCCTCGATGCCCGCGAGGTCCGCGTCGGTCCAGACCTCCTGCAAGCACAGCAGGTCGTCCTTGCTGGCTTCGATGGCCTTGATCACCTCGGGCTGGCGCTCCTTGGCGAGCGGCACAAACGCGTAAGCGAGGCCGACGTTCCAGGTGCCGACGGTGATCTCCGAGGCCGTGCTGGTGCCATCGGCCACCGCGTCCGACCCAGCGTCGGCGGTGGAGGTGTCTGTTGTCGTCGCGGGTTTCTTGCCGTCATCGGACGAGCAGCCGCCGAAGGCGAGGGCAGCTAGGAGGGCGAGGGGAACGAAATACTTCATGAGGTGTGATCTCCAACAGGTTCATGGCGAGCGCCGAGCCGCAAGTCAGGCTCGCGGGAATCATGCGCGGTTTTGGGTGCGCGACGCCACTTTTTAGCGCCGCAATTGGCGCGGCTCAGGCGTTATTGTAGCGATCAGGTCGAGCCAAGGCGCGAAAAGTGCGCCTGTACGGCGTTCAGCACCGCGCTTGGCCGCTCGAGCAGCACGAAGTGGGTGCCCAGACGCAGCGGCACGAGGATGGCGTTGGGTAGCCGCCGCGCGATGTGCCGACTCTGAAAGGCTGGCGTGAGGTAGTCGAAGGCGCCGCTGATCACCGTCGCTGGCGCCACGACGTCGGGCAGCTCGTGGTAGACCGAGTGCGCGTCGAGCTCTTGAAACAGCCGCAAAAACGTCTGCGTGTCGGTCGTCGTCACGTCCCGCATGTACTGCCGCATGCCCAGGGTCAACCGCGACTGTCGATCCCGCGCGACGCGCTTTCGCAGCCAAAACAAGGCCTCCGCGGGGGTGCGCGCCGCCGTCCGCACCGCGCCGAGCAGCGCTGGGTTGCCGATGAACAGCTCCATGGCGGCGTGCATCGCGTTGTGGCGCAGGGGCAACGGGAGAAAGGGCTGAAAGGCGGTGGAGAAGACCTGGCCGTAGGTGCCGTTGATCAGGATCAGGCTCTGCACCCGCTCCGGTTGGCGCAGGGCGAACTCAAGGCCGACCTGCACCCCCATGCTCCAGCCGATGAGGTGAGCGTTGTCGATGCCCTCAGCGTCGAGGATCGCGGCCAGATCGGCGGCGTGCTCGGGCACCGCGAGGGAGCCGGGGCGGTGATCGCCGGCGGACTCGAAGATGCCGCGGTAGTCCCAGCTGATGAAGCGGAAGCGGTCTTGCAGCGGGCCGATGAGGCCGAGCCAGGAGTAGAGCCGGCCGCCGAGGCCGTTGGCGAGCACGATGGTCTCGGGGCCGTCGCCGACGACTTGGTAGGCGATGCGGGTGCCGTCGTCGGCGGTGGCGGTGGCGCGGGCGAGGTTGTCGAAGACCTGCTCATAGGGGGGGATGAAACCGCGGCTGTAGGCTGGATCGAAGCTGTTCATGGGCGGAGGGTGCTGGGTTGGGCGGGGGAAATCTAGGGGTGGGCTGCGTCCCGCCCAGCGTTGGGTGTTAGAGATTGAGTGTTTGGGTTCTACGGCCTTGGTCGTCGTTTCGTCCACCACGAAAAAATCAGCGACCGAACAGAAGCATCCAGCAGGTCC
>CALENB010000121.1 GCA_937910235.1 uncultured Myxococcales bacterium
GTGTTCGCGAGACTGCCTGGTCTACCGTCATGGACGAAACGATGATCGAGGCCGTACCACTGGCCACGCTCGCGGTCGCTGGGCTTGGCAAGCGCGACGCTACGCGCACGTCGCGGGTCAAGATAGCGAGTG
This sequence comes from uncultured Myxococcales bacterium, assembly GCA_937910235.1. Taxonomy (GTDB): domain Bacteria; phylum Myxococcota_A; class UBA9042; order UBA9042; family UBA9042; genus UBA9042. The sequence continues at coordinate 133 of CALENB010000121.1, forward strand.
AATCGGGTGATAGCGCCGCCCTTACCCGCGGTGTCGCGGCCCTCAAACAGCACGACCAGCCGCCGCCCGTCTTGCGCCATGGCCATCTGGAGGCGGACCAGCTCGGTTTGCAGCGCGTCGAGCTCCAGCAGCTCAGGCTCCGAGAGTGACGCTTCCATGGGAAGCGCGGCGCGGTCGATCATGGTGTAGGATCAGTTTGCCTCGACTTTCCGCCCCATCGAGAGCGCATGCGGCTGCATCCCACACGGTGATCCATGTTGTCCAAACGCCTGCATCTATCGGTCGCTGCCTGGCTGCTCTGCAGTGCGTGCGCCGCTGCGCCTGCATCCGACGACGCCCAAGGCGTCGCCGTGTCAGGCGACGTCGCTGTCGACGGTGCGACCGACGTGACCGGCCAGGCGTCGGATGTCGCCGCCTGCGCGTCAGACGCTTGCGTAACAACACCCTGCACAGGACGCGCGGACGGCGCCCCATGTGACGACGGCGACGCGTGCACCGTCTCTGAGAGTTGCCTCGGCGGCCAGTGCCAGGCCGGCGCTGACGTCTGCGCGTGCCACACGACGGCAGACTGTGGCGCGCGGCAACAGGAGCTGGACAAGATCCAGGGGCTCTGCGCGCCAAAACTCTACTGCGACCTCTCCCAGCTCCCTCATCAGTGCGTCACAAACCCCGCGACCGGCGTCATCTGTCCGACGTTCGCAAACACCGCCTGTCGGACGAACACGTGTATGCCGACCACTGGGCAATGCACGCTGCTACCGCAGCCGTCGACGACTTGCGACGACGGCAACGCTTGCACAAGTGGCGACGCCTGCGATAGCGCGGGCGTGTGTGTGTCCGGGTCGACGTACGTGTGTGCGTGCAAGGTCGACAGCGACTGCGCGCTCCTCGACGATGGCGACCTGTGTAACGGTACGCTCTACTGCGAATTGTCCGGGGTTAAACCGACATGCCAAGTCAACCCGGCGTCGGTGATCACGTGCCCGGCTGCTGCCAGCGGAGCCTGTGCCGTCAGCATCTGCGTGGCGAAATCTGGCGCCTGCGAGAACCAGGCGGCCCCGGACGGTACGCCCTGTGACGACGGCCTCATCTGCACCAGCGGCGAGGTGTGCGCAGCGGGGAAGTGCGTGACGGGCGCGACGGTCTGCCCATGCACCGCGCAGGCGGACTGCGACGCGAAGGAGGACGGAGACCTCTGCAATGGCACGTTGTTCTGCGACGTGAGCGTGGGCAATGCAAGCTTAATCCGGCGACGGTGGTCACCTGCCCGACGGTCGACGACACAGCCTGCGTCAAGAACGTTTGCACGCCAAAATTGGGGACCTGCGCGGCGATGGTCGTCAACAGCGCCGGGACCTGCGTCGACGGCGATCCCTGCACCGACGGCGACCTCTGCGTTGGTGGCGCCTGCAAGGGTGGGACGGATATTTGCCCGTGCAAGCAGGACTCGGATTGCGTTGCCAAAGACGACGGGGACCTCTGCAACGGCACGCTCTACTGCGCCAAAACCAGCGGAGGGTCGGCCTGTAAGCTCAACCCAGCGACGAAAGTTCACTGCGCCACTGTCGATGACAACGCGTGCAGCTTGAACACCTGTCAGGGCAAGACCGGCGCTTGCGCGCTGATACCGCAGGCTGACAACAAGCCGTGCGACGCGGATGGCAACCCCTGCACGCCGGTGGATACGTGCAGCAAAGGTGCGTGCGTTGCCGACACAAACATCTGCGCTTGCCAGACGACGGCGGATTGCGCTGCGAAGGAAGACGGCGACCTCTGCAATGGGACGCTCTTCTGCGACAAATCGTTGGCCAAGCCCCGGTGTCGCGTGAACCCAGCGACGCTGAAATCGTGCCCGTCGGTCGACGACACCGCCTGTAAGCACAACGTGTGCCAGCCCAAGACCGGCACCTGTCAGGTGGAGATCGCCCCGAATGAGACGCCCTGCGACGACGCAAATCCCTGCTCCAAGGCCGACGTCTGCGCGAGCGGCGACTGCGTTGCTGGGCTCAACATCTGTGCATGTGTGACGACAGCCGATTGCGTCAGCGCGGAGGATGGCAATGCCTGCAACGGTGCGCTGATCTGTGCGCCGTTCCCGCTCGCGGGGCCCGGAAAGAAGCGGTGCGTGGTGGATACGGCGACGGTGGTCGACTGCCAACCCCCACCTGGGCAGGTGTGCGATTCGCTCTGGTGTGATCCCTCGACGGGGACGTGCAAATCCACGGGTTGCAAGGCCCTCGCCAAGTGCGGCGATGGTAAGTTGGAAGGCGCCGAGCAGTGTGACGATGGCAACCAGGACAGCGACGACGGGTGCTCGGCGTCCTGCGTGTTGGAGCACTGCGTGGCATGGAAGGTGTCGACGTTCGCTGGCAGCGGTGTTGCCAAAGACATCGATGGGGACGGCACGAAAGCGGGTGTCTACTACCCGTGCGGGATCGCGATCGACAAGAACGGCGCGCTGTACGTCGCCAGTCGTACGCCGACGGCGCGAATCCGAAAGATCACCGCGGCTGGGGCCGTCACCACGCTCGCAGGCGGCGTTGAGGGCTACAAAGACGGAAAAGGCACGGCGGCGCGCTTCGACGAACCGTGCGGACTCGCGGTCGACGGCAGCGGCGACGTCTACGTCGCTGACCGCAACAACCTGCGGCTGCGCAAAATCACGCCCGACGGTACGACGACCACCTTTGCCGGCAGCTGGGACAAGGGGCTGAGCGATGGCACCGGCACCTCGGCGAAGTTCTGGTATCCCGTCGGGCTAGCGCTCAGCGCGAGCGGCGTTCTCTACGTCGGTGACTCGCAGAATCACGCGATCCGCAGCGTCTCGATGGCCGCCGATGTCGGGACTATCGCCGGTGCAGGCAACCAATTCGCCGGCAAGGCCGACGGTCTCGGGCCGACCGCGAGATTCAACGACCCGACGGGGCTCGCCATCGACACAGCGGGGTTCGTTATCGTCGCGGACCGACTGAACGACCGTATTCGTCGGGTCAGCCCGACAGGCCAGACTTCGACCCTCGCCGGCACCGTGCAGGGCTACGCCGATGGCAAGGCGGGGGCGAAATTCTCGCGCCCCGAAGGCGTGGCGGCTGACGGCTATGGCAACGTCTGGGTGGCTGACACGATGAACCATCGGATTCGCAGGATCGCCGCCGACGGTAACGTGACCACCGCCGCGGGCGCTCCGATCGGCGTCTCGACGGCCACGGCCGCTGGCTACAGCGAAGGCATCGGTGCGGCGGCGCGGTTTGATCATCCACAGGGACTCGCCACCGACGGGCCCGGCCGGCTCCTTGTGGCGGACACGCACAACAACCGTATTCGACTCATGCAGTGTCTGACATGGACCACCGCCAAGTGCGGCAATGGGCTGCTCGACGCCGGCGAGGCGTGTGATGACGGAAACCTCGTCGCTACCGATGGCTGCAGCAACCAATGTCAGTGAATCGTCACGGTGAACCGGCTCACCGCTGCCCGAACGCCCCGCGCAGGGCGGCTGGATCGAACCCGGGCGGCGCTCGATGGCCCTGCGTCGCGTAGTGGTACAGACCGACGTTGTAGACCGCGTTCAGCAGGCCAAAGAAGAACACCGCCGCGCCGATCCACAGCCCGCCGGCGACGATGAGCGCCACCGCGAGCGTGGCGCTGACGCCGAACGCGAACATCCCGACAACGATCAGCGCTACGCCGGGCAGCGAGCCTAGAAAGGTCATCAGACCCATGCCGTAGTGGCGAATCAGGCTCTCGCCCCACGTGCGCTTGAGCACCTCGACCGAGCGCTTGAGTCCGTCAACCGGGCCGACGTTGTCGTAGACCATCGCGGGGACCACAAACAGGCTCACCACGGTCCAGGCGAGGCCAAGCACGCTCTGGAGGACCTGCGCAACGACTCGGCCGACGCCGCTGCTTCGTTCGGCTGCGTTTTGCAGGAGGCGCAGCAGCACGCCGACGCTCGCGGAGATCGCGCTCCAGGCAAGAATGTGCGGCAGTCGGCTCATGGCGAACGAGATGCTCTCGCCAAAGGTCGCGTCGCCGCCGTTGAGGCGTGTGCGGGTGGTGTGTACGACGCAGACGTTGGAGAACGTGGCGAAGAAGGCGAGGCCGAAGTAGGAGACGAAGGCCGTCACGAGCTGCAAGGGCCCAAAACCGACATCGCCGCCGTCCATCCACACGGCGATGAACCCCGGGAAGAGCATGGCGATGGAGAATAGCGTCGAAAAAAAGCCCGAGATTGCGGGAAAAAGCAGCATCTCAGGGTCCTGACGGACCACGCTGAAACTCATCTTGGTGACGGTCCAGCTACGTGCAAAAACGTTCATCTTGTGGCGACCCGGGTGCATGTGGAGGAAGCGGCTCGTGGGCCGGCCCCGAGCGGTGAGTCGGGCGGCGCGTCGAAGCATACCACTTGTTATTGGGAGTCCACCCCTGCGATGCTGCGAGCCCGTGACAGCACAAGCCGACACCCTCGCCCGAAACTTCTGCGCCGTTCACGGACTCATCTCGCTCACCGGGATGTGCTGCGCAGCGCTCCACGACCAAACCAGGCTGCCGTCGGGCGCCACATTCCCGCGGAGCCAACTTATGAATCGAACTCAAGCCGTCATTCGCTACATCTCGCTCGCCGCTCTGACCGCGGCGCCCCTGATGGGTCTACCGGCCTGCAGCTCGGCCAGTGGTGTCGGCGGAGGAGTGACGACGATCGGCGGGGCGCCGGGGACACCATGCGAATCGACGCTGCACGGCCAGGGGTGCAACGGCACCTCGACGGTGACGTGCGACGGCACACAGAAGACGTGGCAGCCGCTCGCCAATTGCCCAGCTGGCCAACTTTGCGTGACGACGCCTGACCCGGCCGATCCCCAGAAATCCAAGTATATCGCGACGTGCATCACCCCTGGCGGCGCGACCGACGGCACGACAATCGGCGATGCGAACACGTCCGGCGGCCAAGATGGCGGCGCGATGGATGCCGGCGTCAGCGGCGCAGACGTCGGCGTCTCAGATGCAGGCGTGACGGACAGTGGACCCGCGGACAGTGGCCCCGCGGACAGTGGACCCGCGGACAGTGGACCCGCGGACAGTGGCCCCACGGACAGTGGCGCGCTGTGTTCTCTGCCGCCAGCCTCCCAACTCACGGGCAACCAGCACATGAACAAGATCACGAAGCTGAGCATCTTGTCCGACAAAGTGGGCTGCGACCTCGACAAAGACGGGGTGCCGAACAACGTGCTGGGCAAGGTCGTGGGTATCTACCCCGCGGCCAATGACTCGCTTTCGGGTGCCGTGAAAGATGGCTCACTCGTCGTGCTGTTCGCCCCCACTGCCTGGAACACCAATGGCACCCCATTCACCATGGATCTGCTGATCGGGGACATCGCCCCGGGGTCAACGGGATGCAATGCTTCGTTGCCTGGGCAATGCAAGTACACGGTGTCGCCGTCCAGCTACGACCAGTTCTCCACGCAGACCGGGTATTGCCCAGCGAAGGTGACGTTCGATCCGACGACCGTGAGCGGCACCAAGCTCAAGTCCGGTGGAACCAACCAGATCTTCCAGCTGTCACTGCCGGTGGTCGGCATCAACCTGGCGCTGAAGATCACGCAAGCGCAGATCGAGGGATCGATCGTTCAGAACGGCGCTTGGCAAAGCACCAAGAGCGCGATGCTGTGCGGAGTTATTGGCAAAGATGACCTGGACAAGGCCATCGACGCGGTTCCGGACGAGGTGCTGAAGGACACCGGGTTCGATAAAGCCACCATCAAGGCGCTGATGGGCGGCGTGATGAAGCCGGACATCGACACGGACAACAACGGTAGTTTCGACGCGATCTCGGTGGCGCTTGGCCTTGAGACGGCGGCGGCGACGGTGACG
>CALENB010000122.1 GCA_937910235.1 uncultured Myxococcales bacterium
TAGTAGAACAACGTCGGCCGCATCTCCTCGTTCATGGACCGCCAAAACGACATCGTGTCGTTCTGGTCGGCTTGTAGATTCGGATGGATGTTCAGCGTGTCGTCCGGGTAGAACGAGTCGCCCTTCAGCTTGTCGCCGGTGATCAAAGTGTTCTCGATGAGGGTCTTGATGACGAGGCCGAGCAGCAGGTTCTCTTCACCTGGAGAGTTGCCCCAGACCGAGAGCGCGAAGTAGGCGTTCAAGTACACCGGGCCGTCACGGAAGAACTCGACCACGTTGCCTTGACGATCGTGCGTCGACACCAAGGCGTCGGTTCGCTCGCGATAGTTCTGGGCGAAACCGATGTGGTACAGGTAGGTGTTGACCGTCGGAAGGCTCTTGATGTTGTCCTTCTTGGGCTTCTCCGTGCCAATGCTGACCGTTGTGAAGCCGTTGCTCTTGAACGACTCCTTCAACAGTTCCTTGAGCGTATCGCCAAGGTCTCTTATGACCTCGAACTGACTCATAGCACTCCTTGGTTGCCGAACTTTCTCGCTGGCAGGCGGATCCGAGGCAGCAAGTTTGAGCTAGCAGGCATCGGTGTTCCAACTACGACAGTCGACGGGCGGGGCACGTGATTGCAGCGAGGCAGGGGGAGAGAGGGACTGGCTGCGAGGAGGTAGCCACAGCGCCTGGGCGAAGTCAATGACCACCGGGACGCGATAGCCGTCAGAAAGTGTAGAGCGCGAAAACTGGCCGATCGCCGAGGCGCGCTCGGCCTTTGAGACCGCCGAGCTCGATGAGGAAGACAAAACCTGCGACTACACCACCAGCTGCCTCCACCAGCCGCGCTGTGGCCTCGGCTGTGCCTCCTGTGGCGAGGACGTCGTCGATGATGACGACGCGCTCACCGGCCTCGAGCGCGTCGATGTGCATCTCGATCCGATCCGTGCCGTACTCGAGCTCGTACTCGGTCGTCACGGTCTCCCAGGGCAGTTTTCCGGGCTTTCGGACCAACACGACGCCCTTGTTCAGGTTGTAGGCGATGGGTGCTGCAAAGAGGAAACCGCGTGACTCAACGCCGAGCAGCTTCGACGCGTGCATCTCGGTCACGGCGTCGGCCAGCTCGTCCGTGACGATCTTCCAGGCTCGGGCGTCTTGCAGCAGCGGCGCGATGTCTTTGTAGATGATGCCGGGCTTCGGGAAGTCTGGGACGTCACGAATCAGCGACTTGGCGTAGGCGATTGGCATGTGGGCTCCTGATGGCGTGGGGTGGGCGAGACGAGGCGAGTCGGTTGGCGGCGGCGAGCCTTGCGGCAGGCGCGGGGGGGGCGGAAAGTCGGCGGGCAAGTTGGGGGACGCAGGTCCGGCGGTCACGCGTCGAAGGCGAGATCGAGGTGGGCGGCGAGGCTCGCGCGTGCGGGGGCGAGCGCGCTGTCGCGAGTGAGGTTGTCAGAGAGCGGTGTCAGGCTCACGAACCCGTCGCGGATCGCGTTGCAGTCGCTGCCAGCGATGTCCGGCATGGTCACCTTGCTGCCTCCGATCCAGTAGTAGAAGTGACCTCTCGGGTCGTTTCGCTCGTGAACGTCGTTGCTGTAGTAGCGCGCCCCGAGTCGGGTCACGCGGATGCCGGCGAAGGGCGCGGTGTCCGCTGGCGGGAAGTTCACATTCAGCGCCAGTTTCATCTCCAGGGCCGTCGGAATCACCCGGTCGAGGAGGTCTGGCAGCAGCTTGGCCTCCAGCGCTGCGAGCGCGCCCTCGTCGCTGCTGAAGTGCGACAACGCGACGCCCGGTACGCCCCAGTGTGCGGCCTCGATCGCGCCAGCGACGGTGCCTGAGTAGAGCACGTCATGCGCCAGGTTCGGCCCCGGGTTGATCCCGCTGAGGACGATGTCGGGTTCGATCTTGAGCTGATTCAGCGCGAGATAGACGCAGTCGGTCGGGGTGCCGTCGCAGGCGAACGTCCGCACACCGGCCTCCCGCAGACGAAGCGGGCGATACAGCGTAATCGCGTGAGATGAGCCGCTCCGCTCGGTGTCGGGCGCGACTATCCAGACCTCACCGTACCGCTCGGCGACGCGCGCCAGGATGGCGATGCCGGGGGCGTGGATTCCGTCGTCGTTGGTGATCAGGATGCGCATGGCGCGGAGTATGGCAGGCGTCCCGAGGCGCTGCAACGCGGCCGTCCGGGTCATCGCGGCGATTTTCTTGCCGGCGATCAGGGGGCAGTTACCGTTGGCGACAGGTGTAGATGCCACGAACTGAGCCCCGGACGTCCTGATGGAAGGCCACGATCTAAAGCAAGATCTGCTCTTCTGCAGGGGTTGTGGTCGGCACTATCGTGGCGGGCGGCGCCAGTGTCCCCATGATGGCAGTCGGCTCGAGTTGGTGCAGCCGTTCGTGGGTCAGGCCGGCGACGTGGTCGACGGGCGCTACACCCTGCAGGTTTGCCTTGGCATCGGTGGGATGGGGACTGTCTGGCGCGCTTACGATGCGGAGTCACACCGTGAAGTGGCGCTCAAAGTGCTGAACGCCCGGTACGCATCGCATGCCGGGAGCGCCCGGAGATTCCTCGGCGAAGCGCGCATGATGCGGAGGGTCAAACACCCGAGCGTTGTGCAGATGCACCGGTTCGGCCCGACACGAGACGGCCTGTTGCTGATCGACATGGAGTACGTCGCAGGCGAAACGGTGCGTGACCGCGTCGTTCGGGCCGGCGGCGGGCTCGGCGTTGAGGAGGGCATGCGCGTGCTCGATGGCGTGCTCGCGGCCCTGGTGACCTGTCACAGCTCCTCCGTTGTGCACTGCGACATCAAGCCCGAGAACGTGATGCTGCGCGAGGATGGGCAGTGTAAGCTGGTCGATTTCGGGATCGCGCAGGCGCCAGGCGCCGTCGAACAGGGCGACGACGTGGTGGTGCTCGGTACGCCGGCGTTCATGAGCCCTGAGCAAGTGCGGGGCGTCCACGTCGACGGTCGCACGGACCTCTACTTGCTTGGTTGCCTCGCCTACGAGCTGTGGACGGGTGAGCCTCCGTTCACGGCGCTGGACCCGATCGTGCTTTGTCAGGCGCAGATGCTGGAGGAGCCGCCGGGGCTCGCGGCCCGGCTGCCTGGCGTCGCGTTGCCCGCCGGGTTGGAGACGTGGCTGAAGTCGCTGCTCGCGAAAGACCCGAATCTGCGGCCTCGTTCCGCGCGCGCGGCACGTGACGACCTGCGCCTCATTCGTCGCGGCGAACGGAAGGTGCTGCGGCCGCCGTCCCGCGATCGCTTGGCTCGCACCGGCGACGCGTCATTCGTCGCCAAGCGTCACCCACCAAGCGCCCTGATGCTCGCAACTCCCGCGCTGCCGGTCGCCTTTGTACCGTCAACGGACCGCGCTCCGGCTCGTCGACCGACGCCGGGCGCGGTCGGTACGCTTCGCTGCTTGGTGGAGGCGCGCCAAGTCTTCAACGGTGGCACGGTGTACGGTCCCAAGGCGATCGAGGAGATCTTGGGTCACGTCGCCGGTGGCTTCCTGCAAGACATGAAAGACGCTGGGGCGCATGTCGCAGGACCAGACGGCGCGTTGATTGAGATCCTGCTGGACACCGACGGCGATGAACGGGGTGCGATCAGTCATCTTCTGGACTGTCTAGCCGAGCTGAACGCGCGGTTGGAGCGAATCCCAGAGCCTGAGCTTGAGGTGCGCGCCGCTGTGCGCTCGGCGCCGCCTGGCGTACCGCTGCGAGCCCTTCCACAGCCGAGCCACGACCTCTTAGGGTTGCTGAGTATTGGGCCGGGAAGTCATGTCCGCGTCGATGAACACGTCGCACGTTGGGCGGGGCGACGGCCGATCGTAAGACTTGGCGCTGTGCGTGAAGCGGGCGGCGCGGAGCTGACGACGCTGTACGCGACGTCGCTGCTGGCATCCTAGCGCGTCCCTGCTGCCTGCTTTAGCGCACCCCTGTGCGCTTCATAGCGCTGGCCTGGGGCGCTGTACTGGTTGCCACTCGGGAACGGGAAACCCCGACTGATGACGACGCGCGGCCGACACAACGAAAAAAGCCGCCTCGCGTGAGCGAGGCGGCTTTCTCTTGGCGGAGCGGACGGGACTTGAACCCGCGACCTCCGGCTTGACAGGCCGGCGTTCTAACCAACTGAACTACCACTCCAATGCTGTGTCTTCACCAAGGTGAGTCAACTCTGCGCTGCCTGAGCGACAAGCGCTCCGGTGGGCGAAGCAGGGATCGAACCTGCGACCCGCGGCGTGTAAAGCCGAAGCTCTACCACTGAGCTATTCGCCCGGGGTGAGTAGGGTGCGCGACCCTCCCCAGTTCCGTGAAGTCCTGAGACCGCACTTGCATTCGGGCGACTGCGTTGCAGTGCGCCCTTCAGCGACGCGGACACTACGAAGACATCGGCACGGTGTCAATGCGTTCGACGTCACTTTTCGGACGTTTTTGTCCTTTTTTCTGACTCCGCCGAGATCGACCCAAATCGCCGAAAAACCCGCCTTGGAGACAGGTCCGGCATCGCCCGAGTGAGCCATCTGCGCTGCGCCCGCGCGCACGTCGCGACACGCCAAAAACAGCGACGGCGACCAAGGGAATCCCCTGGTCGCCGCGCTGTGCGTGTCACCACACCGAGCGTATCCGCTGGGTCGCTACCGAAGCATCGACGCAGCTCGTCAGCCCTTAGGGCTTTGAGTAGCCAGTCACCGGAACGGCGAGGGTCTCGATACCGAGCGCAACCGAGATCGCGTCGGGCTTGCCGTCGGCGTCGGTGTCGATGTCCGGCTTCATCACGCCGCCGATGAGCGCCTTGATGGTGGCCTTGTCGAAGCCGGTGTCCTTCAACACCTCGTCCGGAACGGCGTCGATGGCCTTGTCGAGGTCATCCTTGCCGAGCACGCCGCAGAGCATGCCGGACTTGGTGTTGACCCAGCCCTTGGCGTCCGTGACCGTGCCCGAGATCTGGGCCTTGGAGATCTTGAGCTCGAGGTTGATGCCGACGACGGGCAGGTTGAGCTGAAAGATCTGGTTATTGCCGCCAGCCTTCAGCTTGTCGCCGTCTACCGAGGTGGGGTCGAACGTGACCTTGGCTGGGCACGTGCCCGAGCCAGCGAAGAACTGGTCGTAGCTGGACTCTGCGACCGTGTACTTGCACTTGTCAGCGACCGAGGCATCGCAGCCCTTCGTGGTAGGATCAACGTCACCGATGAGGAGATCCATCGTGAAGTCAGTCTTGTCGGTCTTCCATGCATCAGGCGCCATGAGGATCACGAGCGAGCCGTCCACAACAGCCTTGGTCAACGAATCGTTCGCTGCGGGGTAGATGCCCACAACCTTGCCGAGGACGTTGTCCGGGGCGGCGTCGTCGTTGAGGTCGCAGCCCAGCTTGTCCGACAGGATGGTCAGCTTGACGATCTTGTTGATGTTGGTGTTGTCGACAAACGTCTTCGCGTCCGGAAGCTTGCACGTCGGCTTGACGCACTTGTCGGTCTTGAAGTCGCAGATTTCGCCAGCAGCGCACTTGCCGCCGCACGGGACCTTTTTGTCGACGCACTTCTTGTCAACGCAGGTCTGGTTGTCGAGGCACGCCGCGCAGGGATCTGCGCCAGCATCTGCCGTGGCGGTGCTGTCGGT
>CALENB010000123.1 GCA_937910235.1 uncultured Myxococcales bacterium
ACCGACCCATCGGCAGTGCTGGAGGGGTTGCAGAAGCGCTCCGGCTGTCTGAAGCAAGCGCTGCTCCCCGGCATCGCGCTCCTGATGGTGGCGTGGAGCCTCATCTTTGGCGACTCGGGCATCATCGAGATCGAGCCGGGTGAGGTCGCGGTCATCTACAACACCACCAATCTGAGCATTTTTGGCGAAGAGCATCGTGTGGTGCAGCAGCAGGGGACGATCACGTACATGCCGTGGTTTCAGCGTGTCGAGGTGCTCGACGTCGAGCCGCGTGTGCTGCGCATGGAAGGCGCCAAGACCGTCGATGAGGACCGCGGCGAGCGGCTGACGGTGCGGGCGAAGGACGGCTCGAACTTCTGGTTCAACAAGCTCGAGATTCATTACCAAGCGATCGCGGCGCACGCCGACTTCATCATCAACATCCACGGCCGCGACTCGGCCTACCGACGCCACGCAGTGCAGGTGCATAGCCGCGGTATCTTGCGGGATGAGTTCGGCCGCTACAGCTTCTTGGAGGCCGCAAATCCGGCCAGCTATAGCAAGGGGACGTCCGACGCGAAGAACAAGCTCAACGACCGCCTGCGGGAGACGGGCATCGAGGTCACGCAGATCATCACGCCGAAGCCGAGTTTTGCCAGCAACGTGGAGACCGCCATCAAGGACCGGCAGACGGCCGACCAAGAGGTGCTGGTGTTCGCCAAGCAGCGCGACCGCCTCAGCAAGCACCGCGACCGCTTGAAGCAGGGGGTGCGTGAGAAGAAGAACGCCGAATATCAGACGCTCATGGCCAAGCTCGCCGCGGACCTGCAGAAGGCGAAGAACAAGCTCGTGAGTATCCAGCGAGAGGCGGACAAGTACGCGATCGGGAGGACGGCGAAGGCCAACGCCATCCACAGCGAGCGCATCACACGCGCCAAGGCCAAGATGTACGCTGCCAAGGAGATCGCGACGGGGTTGGCCGCGAAGATCCAGGCGGTGGGCGCCGACGGACCGGACGTGCTCAACGTCGAGATCGCGCGCCACGTCTTTCCGCAGCTGGAGAAGATCCGCGCCGTCCCCTACGCGCTGCCCTCCACGCCCATCGACATTCGCCACTTGAACCTGCGAGGCCGGAAATCCAACGGATCCGCTGACGGAGGTGACCGATGAACACCACCAAGCCGCGCAAGTGGATCTTCTGGATCAGCATCGCCGCCATCGCGCTGCAGCTCACACCAGGCCTGCTGACGACCTACATCTACCCCGACGAGATCGGCGTTCGCCGCTCGGTGTTTGGCGGTATCCAAGACGAGGACTTCACGCAGGGTCGTCGCATCAGCCTGCCGCTCATCCACCGCTGGTATCGCCTGCCGCGCACGCTGCACTACCTCGAGTTCAACGGAACCAACGACCTCGACCTGCGCACGCGCGAGCAGAACGTCATGCACGTCGATGTGGCGGTCATCTACCGCATCCTCGACGGCCAGGCCCACCTGATCTGCCGGGAGGGCATGGCGAACTCGTATCATCAGCGCATCAAATCGGCGGCGACGGGCTTCTTGCGCGAGCACCTAGCGCAGATGAGCAACACCGACATTCAGAATCCAGACAAGCGCATGCGCGTCGCGAAAGAGGCGATCACGCCGCTGAATAAGCGGCTGAAGCAGTATCATGTTCAGGTAGTTGATGACGGTGTCGTCATCCGCGCGATCACGTTTGATCCGCCCTATGAGCAGCGCTTGCAGGCCAAGCAGTACTTCGCGGTGCAGGCGGAGCTCGACGTCGCCGAGCAGAAGAAATCGATGGCCAAGCAGAAGACCGACACGGTGCAGAAGGGCATCGAGAAGGACGTCGCGATTGAGCGTGAGGCGTGGAATCAGCGGATCGAGCTGGCGCGCCGCGCGACCGAGACCATGATCGCGCGGGTCGAGGCGGACGGCGTGAAGTACGACCGCCGTGTGCGGGCGGAGGCGGACGCGACGTTCGAGAAGCTCGTCGCCGAGGGCGAGCGCGCCACGGTGGAGGCCGAAGCGATGGGCCAGAAGCTGCGGGCGCAGGCCTTGTCGAGCAAAGCGGGCAAGACCTACAGCGCCATCATCGCGGTGCGGGCCTTCAAGCTGGGCGACATTCAACTCAACAGTATGGATCCTGAGTTTCTGCAACGATTCGGCTCGATGAAGGCGTGGCGACGCTTCTTCCTGGGCGACTAGACCAGCATGTTGTTTAGAATCCTGCTGCTGATGACGGTGACGACGGGGCTGTGGGCCCTGTGGCGCGCGCTGCGGCCCCACCCGCTCAAGCGCATCCCCATGCGGTGGCGTTTGCTGGCCATGAACGCCCCCATGATGAAGGAGGCGCTGCGAATTCGGGCCTCGATCGTGCGGGTGCTGCTGCGTGGCCACGCCGCGGGCACGTCTGGGCTGGTCGGCGACGTCGATCGGCTGATTGAGACCATCGCGCGGGCGGTGGAGCTCCAGTCCGAGGCGCGTTCGCTGACCAAAGAGGACACCGCGGCGACGCAGGCGGGCCTGCAGATCCGCGACGCGTTGGGGCAGCTCGGCAAGGCCCATCATCACCTGTTGGACGCTGCCCGGGCCGAGATCGACGTCGCGATCCGTGACGTGCGTGGCGAGCTCAGCGAACAGACGGACTATCTTCGGCTGACCGTGGCGGCGCAGAAAGAGGTGGAGTTGATGCTGGTGAAGGATCTGCCGCCCGACGACGGCGATCCCTCGTGACCCTCGCCCGGCCAAGGCCACCGCTGCGTCTGGCGCTTGTGAACTCTGCGCTGCTGAGTCTGGCGCTGCTGTCGCTCCCGGGTCGCCCAGCGCTGGGGCACGCGCCACGGCTCGACAAACACGTCGAGACCGCGCTGCTGAGCCCGACGCTTCGGGTCGGCGGCGACATGGTGGGCACCTGGATCCACGACGCGGTTGGCCTCGGGCTGAAGAGATCCGGTCCCGAGCGCAACGCGACGTGGCTGGCCAAGGGGCCCGCGCTTCACGACGCCTTTGTGCGGGTGCGCATCGAAGGCTCGCGGCCCAAGCACTTCGCGATCCTGGTGCGCGCGACGGCCCACGTGGACAAGGACGAGCGCGTCGACGCGAGCCGAATCTCGGGCTATCAGCTCGCCCTGCGGCCGGACGGCGTCTCGTGGATGCGCCGTGACGACGGCGTGCTGCGGCCGCTTGGGGCGAGCACCAAAATCAGGGGAATGGGTCGCAAACGGAGCGTCGAGGTCGGCATCTGGATGATCGGCGCGCACCTGATCGCGCAGGTCTACGACGGCGTGACGCTGGAGGGCCTCGGCGGCGTCTCCATCAGCGATCGGCGCTACGTGGCCGGGCGGGTCGGCCTGTTCACCTACGCACGCCACGCCTCGCCCGCGCGGGTGACGTGGATTGGCTACAGCGTCAGCGGCGGCACCAAAAACACCGGCGACAAGGTACGGCAGGGGCGCAGCGACGCTCCGGGCGGCAATCGTCGCTACGCCGACCTGGAGCGCGCCGCCATCAGACGACTGCCGGCGGAGCTGCGACGCCGCGTGCGGGTGCTGGAGCCCGTCGACGGCGAGCGTGTGCGTGTGCGCACCACGCCCGCGAGCTACGAACGGCTGCGACGGCGCGGATTGGTGACCGACCCGCTGCCGGTGGACACGCCGTTTCGCTACTACGACCCCCGGTTTCTCGCCGCCCGCACGGCGTGGCGACGCGGCCAGACGCCGGCTGTGATGGCCTCGTATATGGATCCCGACATGGTGGAAGACGCGCTGCGGGTCTGGGCCAGGCGGCACCCGCGGATCGCGACGCTGGTGGAGTTGGGCCGAAGCAGGCTCGGGCGACCGATCCTGGCGCTGCGGATTGGCCGCGGCGGCGCGAAGAAGCCGGCGGTGCTGCTGAACGGCGCCCATCATGGCGACGAGCTGATCAGTATTCTTTACGTGATGGATGCGATTGAAACGACGCTTGCCGGCTACGGAAGTGATGAGGATATAGCGCGGACACTCCGAGGCGTCGACCTGTGGTGCGTGCCGCTGGTGAACCCGGACGGCGTGGGCGCGTTCATCACCGAGACGACGTACAGCGGCCGCAAAAATCGACGACCAACCGACGCGCCGGCGACTATCATGGACGGCGTCGATCTAAACCGAAACTACCCTTTTAGATGGGGCGGGTTGGGCGAGCATGGGTCAAGTAGCGCCGCGCACTCCATGTACTACCGCGGCGACCACCCGGGCTCGGAACCGGAGACGCAGGCCATCATGAGACTCGTTGAGCAGCAGCGCTTTGTCGCGTCGATCAGCTATCACACCTGGGGCACGGTGATCCTGACGCCGTACACCATCGACGGTGTGCAGAATCCGCAGCCCGACGACGCGCGGCCGGTGGCTGCGTTGATGGCAGAGGACGCGGGGCGCCAGCCAAATCGCCGGAAATTCAGGGTGCGGCGCAAGATCTATGCCGTAGACGGGACGGATCAGGACTGGATGCGGGCCGCGCACGGCGTCGTCGCGCTGCTCGTCGAGGGGCCCACCCACAACCCGACGTGGCCGGCCCGACGGGTCGCGGATATCGAGGCGGTGCGGGGCACGTGGCAGAGCCTGCTGAGGCGCGTCGTGGGCGGACCGACGGTGCTGGGGCGTGTTGTCGATCGGCGCGGGCGGCCGGTGGCGGCGGAGATCCGGGTCGATGACGCGGCGCCGCGCAACGGCGAGCGATGGACGACACGCTGTAGCGACGGAACGTTCGCCCGGCTGCTGGCCTCACCCGGAGAGCACGTCATCAGCGTGCGCATCAACGGCGGCTCACAGGTGCAGCGCACGATCTCCGTCGCCGAGGGCGCCACGGCCAGGGTCGACATCGTCGTGCCGGAAGGATCGCCCGCGACGGACTGTCCAGATCCGGCGCTCTGCTCCGTCGAAGCGCGCTGCCAGGCCAGCGTCGGTCGCTGCGCGCGCGCCAGCGGGCCGCAGTGGTGCTGGATCGGCGAGCGGTGTCGCCTGCGCGGCAGCGTCGGTCCGCGGCCGGCGTGCGCGTGCCGCCCCGAGCGCGACGCCTTTCGCTTCACCACCCCGGACGGCCGGGCGTGTCGTGGCGGCATCGCGCCACCCTCGACGAGCGTCGCGCCGCTACCAGACGCTCACGCTGTCACCCCCACGGGCGCCCCGTGATGCCGCCCTTCCCAGGAGTTTTGCCCATGAGCCACCTCACCGACTCTCCTGCCTGGCGTGCCCTGGTCGCCCATCAGCGCGAGCTCGCCGATGTGCACATGCGCACCTTGTTCGCCCACGATCCGGACCGCGGCGCGCGGCTCCGGGTGCAGTGGGGCGCGCTGCTGTTGGACTTCGCGAAGAACCGCGTCACCGACGAGACGATGACCCTGCTCTACCAACTCGCCGACGCGCGGGAGCTGCGAGCCCGGATCGACGGGCTTTTTGCGGGCGAACACATCAACCACACCGAGGATCGCGCCGTGATGCACATGGCGCTGCGCAACCCCGTCGACCAACCGGCCTTCGTCGACGGGGAAGACGTGATGCCCGCTGTGCGCGCCGAGCTAGACCACATGGCCCGCCTCTCCGGGCGCGTTCGTGACGGCAGCTGGCGCGGCGCGACGGGCGAGCGCATCACGGACGTCGTCAACATCGGCATTGGCGGCTCTGACCTCGGCCCGGTGATGGTGTGCGAGGCGTTGAAGCCCTATCAGCGACCAGACCTGCGGGTGCATTTTGTGTCCAACGTCGATGGTGCCCACCTCGGCGCGACCATCGCCCACCTCGACCCGGCGACGACGTTGTTCATCGTCGCCTCCAAGACCTTCACGACGCGGGAGACCCTCACCAACGCCCACAGCGCGCGCCGATGGCTCCTGCGAGGGCTGTCGCAACACCCCGCGCAGCTGACGGTCGAGGCGGCCGACGCCACCCTGGTCGCGCGGCATTTTGTCGCCCTGAGCACCAACGCCGCCGGTGTCGCCGCGTTTGGCATCGATCCAGCGAATATGCTGCGTTTCTGGGATTGGGTGGGTGGCCGCTACTCGCTGTGGTCGTCAATCGGGCTGTCGATCGCCATCGCGGTGGGCATGCCTCAGTTTGAGCAGCTGCTCGCCGGCGGCCACGACGCGGACACGCGCTTCCGCAGCCTGCCGTGGCACCAGAACCTGCCGGTGATCCTGGCGATGCTCGGCGTCTGGTATCACAACTTCTTTCATGCGGAGAGCCACGCCATCCTGCCTTATGACCAGTCGCTCCACCGCTTTCCCGCCTATTTTCAGCAGGGCGACATGGAGAGCAACGGCAAGCG